>JAKSNE010000291.1 GCA_024400135.1 Paludibacteraceae bacterium | reverse complement strand
ATAATTAGGTTTTGAAAACGAATACAAAAGTACAAAAAAAAATGCATATAAACAAGAAAAATATTAAAAATTATCTTATTTTCCCTTTATTTGGAAGTTTTATTGCTTTCTTTTTGCTGATTTCGTGTAAAGATAACTCTTCTACCACCGCCACAACCTCTTCCGTTGCTCAACTGACAGCAATGCGTTTTGCGGCACAAGATTCCTTCCCCGGTTTAGCCAAGGCTACCTTTAAGATTGATGAGGGATTGGATACGGGTCGAGTATATAATGTGGATTCCATCTTATACGGAACTCGCATCAATAAGGTCGTTCCTCGCTTCACTTATGGTGCTACTCCCGGAACAGTTAAACTGCGCCTTAGTAACCCCGATACCACTATCTATCTAAAAGGCTCTGACACAATCGATTTTACAAGACAACCGATTTATATGTCGATCACTTCTTCTGATGGAACCAACACTAAGGTGTATAATATCAAAGTGACCGTACACCAAGCCGATCCGGACCTGTTTATTTGGAAACAACTAACAAACCAAATCTATACGCCCGACCCGGATGGTAGTGAACAACAAGCGTTCTTCCTCGATAATCAACTCTGCCTAATGGTTAATAACGGCTTCTCGAATCGGTTCTATGCCTCTGCGGACGGGCAGAACTGGACGGGACCCCACAATGCCGAAGGACTACCCGATAACTGCGCCGTGAGAAGCATCTTATCCGATATAACTACAGCGTATTATTTGGATGGTAACACCTTATATAAAGCTACGACTCCTAATCAATGGTCTTCTATTGAACAAACGGGCGACTTCTCTCCCATCACGATGCTTATGACGTTCAACGATTCGGTTTGGGCTATTGTTAAGGATGCAAATGAGCAGTTACGTTTAGCCACCTTAGGCGTAGGTGACCAACTCTCGATAGCAGAACATATTGCTCCTCTTTCTGACGACTTTCCTATCAATTCAATGGCGGTGGCTCAGTTTGATAGAACGGGAGGATTACTCGAACGAGCAACTATCATCGGCGGTTTTTCGCAAACAGGTAAGAGCCTTAATAGCCGTTGGAACATAGAGTATTCGATGGCCTCCGGCTATCGTATCAAGAACTTCTCTATTGAGAAGCCGAAGTTCACGTCCTTGACAGGAGCCTCTGTGGTTTGGTACGGCAATGCACTCTACCTCTTTGGCGGCGTAGATGACCGAATGCACTTCCAAGAGCCCATCTTATATAGCGAGGACGAGGGAATGAGCTGGTCTGTACCCGATAGTTCAAAGAACGTATTACCCGAATCTTACAAGACGCGACAAAAACAATCCGTCTTTGTCTATAACAATAACATCTACCTCATCGGTGGCAGTTACCTCACCACTACGTTCGCAGACGTGTACCAAGGACGACTCAACTCCATCGATTGGGCAAAACG
>JAKSNE010000290.1 GCA_024400135.1 Paludibacteraceae bacterium | reverse complement strand
ACTGAATTTTGAGGCGATGAACAAAGCCGCCTCCTACCTTCTTGGCACACACGATTTTGCATCGTTCTGCAAAGTCCACACCGATGTCAAAACGACATTGTGCACTGTGACACAGGCACAATGGACCGCTACGCTGAAAGACCGGCTTACGCCTGAAAGACCGCTAACGCTGAAAGACCGCTGCGCTGAAGGACAAACGGCAGTCTTTACGATCACCGCGGACCGTTTCCTCCGCAACATGGTTCGAGCAGTTGTAGGGACATTATTTGATATAGGACGGGGAAAGATGGCACCGGAAGCCATCGTAGATATTCTTGAACAGAAAAACCGCTGCAAGGCGGGTCAATCCGCTCCTGCCGAAGGATTATACTTAGTAGATATTAAATATCCCGAATAACAATAAAAACAACACTAAAAAACACACCTATGAAACACCTATTGTTCGCTTTTGCTTCGTTAGCCATTGTGATGGCAAGTTGTTCCTCTTCGACTTCTTCTCAGTCCTCTTCTCAGACGCAAGAGGCGGCAGAAGTGCAGTTACCTTCTCTTGAAGACGATGGTATCACCGTCTTTGATTCCTATTCCGATGCGCAACTCAAGAAACTCGCCAAAGAAGACCCCGAGTACCTGCGTTTTTATCAGAAAGTGTTTAAGATTATGGCAGCCGCTCCCTTAGAGAAAGAGCAACGCAAGGCGTTCAAAGACTTGACGTATCGTCGTCTCTATCGTTATGCGACCCTGCCTAAAGATACTGCTTATTGGGCTCCCCTTGAGAAAGATTGGACAAACGAGTGGCGCGAACTCTATGGCTATTACTACTACGAAGGAGCCGACTCCGCTGCCGCTTATTGGAAACAAGTCGTAGATGAGCAGATCAACTGCTATGCCACCATCGAACCAAAGGCTATTGTAGTCACGGGCGAATACGATTATAGTTTAGAGACGGCATATATGTTCTTCGATGTCACCCCTCTCAAGGGCACTATCACGGAGCTTTCGGCTATCTATATGACGGGACTCAATGCGGACAATGGGCATAATTTCGACACCTATAATATCTTCGCTTACGGAACGATAGCAGAGGCTTCGGAGACTCGTTCGCGTTTGGGCAATCCCGATGCTTGGCGTGATGTCGCATTAGAGGCATACCTCAAGGATCACTATATCAAGACCGAGATTCGTTATGCCATCGTGGATGGTGTCAGACACGATTATGAAGACCTTAATGTTCCTAAAGGTGTGGAACGTTTAATGCTTGAGGACATTCCGCTTCATCGCAATCAAGCGGCTAAGTACCTCAATCCGCAGTTTGTAACGCTCAAGACTTATTTGGAGAATAAGAAGAAAGAGGTTATCGAGCTTGCCGACCCATTGAGTGCCACGTTTATTGACGTAATCGCCGCCACTGCCGTTGGCAACTTCTTCAGAAGTCTGCAATAAT
>JAKSNE010000029.1 GCA_024400135.1 Paludibacteraceae bacterium | reverse complement strand
TCGTGGAGGCATCCGCTAATGGCTATGCCACTCTGTTTAGCGCAGGCAGAACATCGGAGACCAAAGATTTGACTTTCTCGTTGGATACCATCCGCGTTTCCCATGATGACAAACAGACATGGTATCACGACACCTATTCTGTCATATACCACGCGCCCGCGAGTGTAGCAGTTACCCAACTCCGATTCGGAGTGCCAATGTCCCATTACGGCGAAGAAGTGGTAGAGGGATACACCATGAGCAATCGCCGCATGGACACTGTCTGCTACCAAAAAGATGGAAAATGGATACAGAAATTTGGTTATCCTGTTTATATCTCAGGACTCCAATACGCTTTCCGCATCAATGCCCGCGAGGAGTATCGCTACAACAACGACCGCAACAACGCCCCAGACTTGGTACCTCTTGGTAATCATACGTACGCCATCTATAACGGACTCAAATCCGGCACCTCCATCATCCGAGGTGGGCTGGACAACTTAGGAACTGCTGACGTTGTGTTGGATGTGGAAAATATGTCCTTTGACGGTGTGGAAGAGCAAGTCCTCAAACACTTTGACGTATCCGTCGAGATCAACGGACAGGATGTACATGCAGAACCGATGCGTGCGTTCGTTACAGGTAGCCGTATCACAGGAGCGGACGCGATGCAAGACATAGGTGCCAAAATCACGGTGGAGGATGTCCTCCGTGACCCGCCCGGAACATCTTCCTACGCTTGGTTGGAAAAAGGAGTAACCTATACCACCTCCTACAACATCGCCGATGCTTTAAATATTGGAATGGATTTCTCCTATACTGATAAAAAAAGTGTCAACCAATCCGTGGGTACTTTTGCGGGTCAAGGAGCAGGAACTTACAACGGCACTTTTATGGAAAACGAATCAGGCAAAACTCGTCCTTTAGGCGCATATACACAAGGTTTCTCTTGGAATCGAAACTACACGTATTCCTACACTACCTCCGAGCGTATCCAAACCAGCAGTGAAGCCAATATCATGGGAGCGGACGCTACGCTGTTTATCGGTCACACCATAAATGCATACGCGATGAACGCCGAGACCTTCAATGTAGTAGATTCCGCCACCCTAAAAATGATGCAACCCGCCATTAAACAAGGCGTGGCGCATGTTGTGGCGAAAGACACCATTACCGGTTCTGCCTTAGTGGTTACCCAAGACCTTGCCTTTACTTTGGACAAAGAACCCGTACGCTTTGTTTATACACAAGCCCATATTGTCAAGCAAATTATCCCGCAACTCGCGGCACAAATGGCTTCCTTGCTGCGAACCGGTACTGATGCGGAAATGCAAGCCCTTGCCAACGCAACACAAGACTATGTATATTGGTACAAACAAGACTACAATCCACAAGTGGATACCGTCCCGTACACATTGGTTAAGCCTAATCCGCTGCCAACGAACAAACCACTGGTCAATAAGATGATGGGATATAATAGTCTTATCAGGCAATGGATCGACATCTTGAGAACGAATGAGTACTGCGAACTTTACGGCACGATGCCCCAAAATAGGGTAGTCAGTTACTCCCTCTCCGACAACACTTCCGTTACCCATACCGAAACCGGCTCTGCCGGATATAATTACTCGATGGAAATAAGTGAAAAACCAACGCTAGATGCTTTTACGAACTTAACAGATGCAATTTTTGGTGAGTGGACTGAATCTAAAAAGGAGATAGAACTAATAAAAGAAGTAATTAAAAATATGTCAAAGCAAGTACAAGACACTGCCGGCACCATTACTGTAGCAAACCCTGTTCAGGCTTGGAAATTTAATTGGAAAACTTCCTTGGGTTATGTACACGGAGACACTAAGGGACGTAACCGCTCCGCTAACCGCACCATCGGTTTCACTCTTTCCCAAGCGGAGTACGGATATATCGACGTGGATGTCTATCGCCTCACTGGAACGGTGGACTTCAACAACGATTCTACCATGACTTCTTGGCGTAATCAAGCCATCAACACCATCACGCGCAAGGATATGGATACAAGTGGTTATGAATGCTCCGACTTTATCTATCTGCTTCGTGGCGGTGCTACCCGCTGCATGTGGATACCGGAGCGCAAAACGGAGTTCTATCGTCCGGGAACGTTGCTTGACCCGCCTACCCTCAAACTGGATGAAGCCCACCTCGAGGTCAATCAGCACGAGGTGAGCGGTGTGGCTGCTGACGGCGTGGCTGTCTTTGATTTGCAGATTTGGAACGAGTCCGAGGCTGCTCCGGGTGTGGCTAATGGTCCGCATAACTTTATCCTCAAACTGTTGGAAGGCAGCAACCCCAACGGAGCCAAAGCCACTATTGACGGACTGCCGCTAACCGGAACTGGACGCAATTTCTATTTGGAACCCGGACAGATCATCCATAAGAAAATGGAGATTCGTCAAGGTGCTGTCGCCCTCAACTACGATAGCCTTAAACTCTGTCTAATGTCCGATTGCGATACATCCAACTATGCTAACCAGTACATCTCCGTCCATTTCCTGCCGGCTTCTTCGCCGGTGCGTATCGCTACGCCGGACGATAAATGGGTGATGAATACCAACTCGCCTTACGACAAGCAGGGCTACTACCTACCGGTGGTTATTGACGGATTCGACCCCGACTACGCGGAATTCGACCATATCGAACTGCAATACAAACTATCTACACAATCGGAAAACAACTGGGTAACGCTTTGCTCTTATTATAAAAAAGAAGATTCTGTCTATTATAACAAAGCCAGCGGTAATAAGCAGTATTTCAACAAAGAAGCCGGACGTATCGATAATATCCACTTCTATGGCGAACGCGACCCGATGGAGCAACGTTACGACCTCCGTGCCGTCAGCTACTGCCGTTACGGCACCGGTTATGTCACCAAGGCATCTGAACCCGTCAGCGGTATCAAGGATACACGCCGTCCGGAACTATTCGGCAAGGTGACTCCCGCTAATGGTGTACTCACCCAGCAGGACTACATATCCGTGCCCTTCTCAGAACCAATAGCGTACAACTATCTGGACGAGGATAATAACTTCCAAGTCATCGGATTTAAGAACAAGGCGGACTATTACAACACGCCCACATTGCTCTTTGGCGGAAATGGTTATGCCACCACAAAGACCTCACATAATCTCACTCAATCCGATTTCACCATTGACCTTACCGTTCTTCAAGACGCAGGTACAGAACCGATGACCTATTTCTCTACAGGAGAAAATGTATCCGGCAATGAAAAAGGGGTCGAGTTTGGATGGACAGGTTCTTCTTTGTATGCAAAAATAGGCAATCAAATCATACTTTCTGAACAAAAAGAAATGCCTAAGGCCTTTACGAGAATGATCCTGACTTATGATAAGGCAAAGAAAGAAGTTGGTTTCTATTTGGGTGGTCAACCATTGCAGGCTCAAGTTGGCGAGGCCTCCAGTGACAATTGTACTGCTCCGTTCATCTTTGGCGCGGATAAGAACCTCAAAAACCCCTTCCGTGGACGTATGATAGAAACTCGCATTTGGACTAAGGCACTCACGATGGAGGAAGTACAATCCTCGTCCGGTACCGGCCTTACCGGTTACGAAAAAGGACTATTAGCGTACTACCCAATGAATGAAGGTTATGGCACGATTGCCTACGATAAAGCACATGGTGCTAATGCCGACCTCCATAACCTGACATGGAGTATGCCTCAAGGACTGGCTATACGGACGAGTGGGGAAGGTGTTCAACTGGATCCGAAATGGTTCAACAACTCTGCCGATGCCGACTATACTCTGATTCTCAACTTCAAAAGCAATCCTTCAAGCTCCTTTAATGGTGATGCTTTGCTCTTTGGTGACAAGGATGCTAAGAGGGATACTACCAATAGGCAAGTCGGTATCTTTATGACACAAACGGGACAGATAGAGATTGCTTTTGGAAGTACGAAGAGATTGACTGCCGATGGCAACTACAACAATGGAGCTTGGCACTCGCTCGGATTAGTGGTGAGCCGCAGTTTCAACTATACCCACCTCTATATAGACGATAAACTCAAGGCACAAGCAGATGGACAGTTCTTCGGCGTTTGGGCTATGTCCCAAACCATCCTTGGCAGGAACTTCAACGGCTACTTTGACGAACTCAGTATATGGGAGTTAGCTATGCCGCAATCGTATCTCAGCGAGTTCACTACATACGCTCCTAACGGACAGGAAATGGGCTTGCGCTGCTACCTGCCCTTTGACCAACGCATTAAGAACGCCAGCAGTATCTACGAAACCCACTACAGCCGATACAATGCCCGTCTCTATTACAATAGTGATAACCGGGAGTGGTATGCTAAGCAGGATACGGTTGTGGTATCTAACTTAGATGATAAATCCACTACCAAGGATGTATGCCCGCTTATCCGTGAATCTGAATATGAGAAGATGCGTTTCTCGTGGACGTCACGCGATAACGACCTCGTTATCAACCTCAAGATGCCCGATGCCGAAATCAACCACAAGAGCATCTTCTTCTCCCTACGCGATGTAGAAGACCTGCAAGGCAACCGCTTGCTTAACCCGATTGCATGGTCCGTCTATCTCGACCGCAATATCATCCGCTGGGCAGAGCAGAACCTATGGGTAGAGAAGAGTGCCAGCCCGGTAGATACCGTGGTTTATACTACGATTACCAACTATTCCGGCGAAACTAAGCCCTTTGTTATCTCCGGTTTGCCCGACTGGCTCACCGTGGATGAACCGATAGGTATGCTCCAACCGCAGGAAGAACGCGTACTCGCCTTTACCATCAGTGGAGATCTGAACGCAGGCGACTATGTCGTGCCTATTGCCCTTACGGACGAGGCTGACCTGAGTGATCAGATGCTCATCAATGTGCGCGTCAATGCCGTCTTCCCCAATTGGTCTATACCCAATAGTTTCAACCTCAATATGAACCTTATCGGTACCGTTCATTTGCGGGATGGAGCGCATAGCACGTATGTGGATACCGATACGCGCGATGTAGTAGGTGCTTTCTATGGTAACACGTGCGTAGGTATGCAGTCTATCACCTCCAAGGTGGGCAGTACGGCAAACCTCTATCTCAAGGTTTATGGTAAAGCCGATATGGATAAGAAAGATATCTCGCTGCGCCTGTGGCAGGCTTCTACCGGCAAGACCTTTGAACTTACCAATAGTTCTGACCCAACCAACCAATCTGAATGGCGCATCCGTTTCGTATCGGACACCGTTTATGGTTCGGTACAGAAACCGATAGATTTCTATGTGGCGGATTCACGCGTGCAGAATATACCTATCTATACCGGATGGAACTGGATTAGTTTCAATGTACAACCGACGGATATCAACTCCTCTTTCATTAATGTAGGTGGCTTCTCATCCAATGACCAAATCAAGGTATATAGAGACGAACGTGTAGCCTCAAGTGATGATGCCGCTGTTTATACCCAAGGCAGATGGAGTAACAATATCATGCTTGATTACCGCAACATCTATATGATGAACGTGTCAAGCAGTATGGTATTAGAGGTTCGCGGCTTGGCTACCGGTCAGGCACCCGAACTGACGTTCCGTCACGGATGGAACAACCTGCCGTGCCTGTTTGATGCCAACACGCCGGTGGATGCTGCGATGGCAGACTACTTCAACGCCGCCAAGGACGGCGATATCATCACCGGTTACTACCAGTTTGCTGTCTTTGACAACAAGCAGTGGGTAGGTTCGCTGGAAAGCCTCATTCCGGGCGAAGGCTATATGCTCTATCGCCAAGCAACGGATAATGTCACCGTACATTTCTATCCATCCGCTCCTGCCTCCGCTCCGCGGAAAAAAGTGGAAAGTGAAAGGGGAAGTGAGAGTAGAACTTACTCTACCGCGATGCCTATTGTGGCAGCGTTGGAGAGCAACGAGGTTGCCATCAATTTGGACAACGCTGTGCTGCGTGCTTACGCTCACGATGAACTCGTAGGCGAAGCCAAAGCCGTTGATGGTATGTGGTTCCTACTCGTTCACGCCAAAGACAATGCCGAACTCACCTTCACCGTCACCGATGACAAGGGCGAAGAACACTCGGCTTCCAATGTGCTGAACTATGGTGCCTTCGCTCCTACCGGAACGGTACACAACCCGTACCTCATCCGCTTCGGCGAATCCGACTTGCGCAAGGTGATGGAGCATGGTATCCTCTATATCCACCGCAATGGCAATACGTATAACGCGCAAGGAGGCAAGCTTTAGTTTAGAGTGTAGAGTGTAGAGTTTAGAGTTTAGAGTGTAGAGTGTAGAGTGTAGAGTAGTTTAAAGTTTATAGTTTATAGTTTATAGTTTATAGTTATGATTATGAAAAAATATCTTACAGCCGCAGGCGGTCGTTCAGCAAAGCGGTCTTTCAGCACGAAGTGCGGTCTTTCAGTGATAACGGTCTTGCTGCTTATCGCAGCCGTGGGTTGCAAGCCCAAACCCGAACCCACTCCCGAACGCACTATCCTTACCCCGGACGGAACACCCCGTCCGGAGTGGAAAGTGGCGGAAGATTCAGAGAGTTATAAATCCATGACGGCTATCATTCGTCTGCCCGAAGTACTGCGTCCATACGCCGATGCCACCGATATGATTTCCGTGGTAGCCGGTGAGACGATTGTTGGTGTGGCTTCGCCTTGGGACGAGGTGTCGGATAGTTATATCATCCGTATTGCCGACCCGCATACAACAAGTACGCTGACCCTCCGCTATTACTCGGTCAAACTAACGCGTATCTATACCGCCTCGTTTGTCTCCTTTGTCAACGACGATATAGTAGGCACAGTAGAAGAGCCCTTTATTCCTAATTTGCAATGATAAGAATGTTTCATTTTAACCGCATATTGTGCATCGTGCATTGTGCATTAGCCCTTTGGGCGTGCATCTTTGTTTGTGCATCAGTACAAGCAGAAACAACCATCATTCCTCATCCGTTCACGGTGGGAATAGACGGGGAAGGCCAATCGTGTATCATCTATTTTGCTGCCGAGAACATCGGTAAAGATACATGGAAGGAATCCTACGAAGACGATTGGCGACTGCTTACGAAAGATGAGTGGAACTATCTGCTCAATACGCGCTCCATCACTGGCAAAGAGGCTTCCTCTTTCCGCGGTTGGGCACAACTGATAGATGGTGATAATGTCACCAACGCCTATGCCGTTCTTTTGCCCGACGATTGGGCGAGTAGGTACCACTTTGAAGCTAATGCGTGGTATAAGGACGGTACAAAAGCGGAAAAACTCTTTACTATTGGTTCCACCTTTGATAGTAATAAACTAACGGAAACGGATATGACGGCTTTGCAACAAGCCGGTGCAGTGTTCTTGCCGTGCGATATAACTGCTCCGGAGGGTGTTTATGCCGAAGGACAATATTGGACAAGTACCAAAGTAGAAAACAGCGGTATATCTTATGTCCAATTCTCTTCTTCTGCTACTACTCCTGAAGACGAAAAAATCCAAATCAATGATAACGGAGAAGAATCCTATCGGTGTTATGTTTTATTGGCAAAACAGGAAGTGACGATTACCCTCAATGAGAATGTAAACAACACCGAATTATTGGAGCCGTGGGCAACCCACCATAAGCCGGTCAATGTGAATCTTGTTCGTTCCCTCACTCCGGGTATGTATAACACCCTCTGTCTGCCGTTTGACCTCACGGCAGGAGAAGTGAAAACGGCCTTTGGTGACGCTACCAAATTGGCAAAGTTTACCGGCGGTACACTCAGCGAAGATAAGAAGACCTTGAATATAAACTTTGAAGAAATCGATCTCTCAACCGATGGCACTGCGATAGAAGCAGGTGTTGCTTATCTTATTGAACCGTCGCAGCAAGTTACTGACCCTACTTTTGCCAATCGTGTCATTGAGCAAACCGCTGCTGCCGGTGAGAGCTTCAGTCCGTCAGATGCTGTTGCCTATCTCGGTATCATCAACCCGCACCAATTGGCTGCCGGTGACAAGCGGTATCTTTTCCTTCAAGCGAACAATACGTTGACGTGGTCGAAAGAGGGTGATGAAAGCACGATGAAGGGGATGCGTGGCTATTTCTATGTGCCCCAAATGGCAGACGGAGAAACGATTCCGAAGGGTTGCCCTGCTCGTCTATCGGTTCGTCCTGCACCTCAGACGCCTACCGGTTTAGGACAAGGGAACAAGGAACAAGGACAAAGGACTATAAAATTTATGCGAAACGGCAAACTATTTATTGAATATAACGGAGTAATCTATAATATGCAAGGAGGGCATGAACTATGAAACATTATCAATCACCCAATACCCAATTCGTGCGTCTATCTTCAGGCGAAGTGATGGACGCCAATATGGGAGGACTTTCCATCGCCAGTGGTGGTGGCGGCATACAAGGTACCGCTATGGCTCCGCGTTTAGAAAAACGACAATAGGGTAGGTAAGTACCTCTATCGTGGACAGATTATTATCGTTAAGGATGGTGTTTATTACAACATCCAAGGTCAGAAAATAAATGAATATTAGTTATATGAAAAAAGGATTATTAGCCATCTTGCTTGGCTTGATGATGGTTGGTTGCAAACCGCCTGTTATTTTTCCTACCTACACGTTAGAGGTAGATGATGAACAAATGAGTACCGTACCCGGTGTGCTGGTAGAGCAACCATACGGCGTTATAACCTTGTCCTTCTCGGACGAGATAGATGAGAGTGTGCTTCAAAACTTGAGATTGGTGGATTATACCGACCCTGTGCCAACCGTCTTGCCGAAATCGTCTATTGCCGGTGTCTCGTTCACGTTAGACCCCAACGATGAGGAACAAGTGTTGTTGGATTGCTCCAAACTGAAATCGTCCGAACCGCGTGCGGTCACGTTGGCGTATGAGAACGAAGAACAGTTTGTTACAGCGCACATGATGCTCGTGCCCGATACGGCGGCTACAACGATGTATGAGGAGCAGAAAGTATATACAGCCGTCATCTCGGATATCCACCTAAACGACCAGCGTTCGATGGACGGCGAATGGAGTTGGTTCATAGAGAACCAGCCCTACCTGATAGAATACTTGGATAACCTGATAGAGAACAAGGACAAGTACAAGGAACTGGTGCTGCTTGGCGACCTGTTTGATGAGGTGGTTACACCCATACCGCTTCCCACTTTTGCCGTGAATGGCGTTTCGGTATCGGAAAAGGATTATCTGCGTGCTATCGCCAATGTGGACGAGAACAAAGAGGTCTTGGATAAGATCAAAGAAGTCCAGAGTGCCGGCATACAAGTGATCTATGTGCCCGGTAACCATGATAGCGGTGTGGATGAAGACTTGTTGCATGAGTTCTTCGGAAGCGGTGCTAAGTTCGTGTCGGATGTACAGGGTCTTGGTTCGTACATATCTTCAGATATGCTGATGGAGCATAGTCATCGATATGATGCAATCTGTTCGCCCGATCCGTATTCCAATATCGGAATAGATGAGGTTACTCAGGATAATGCCTTTATGAGTATTCAGTACTTCAACACCCGCATCGCGGCTACCCATAGGCAAAAGGGACTGGTGAAAGCCAAATTGAGCGATTATGGCTATGCCTCGGAGAGCGATTTGCTTGCTGCTGTCAATCAATCCGGAACGGATGATTTTAATAAGTTGGTGATGGCGTTAGTATGCAATGTGGTGCTGATTGCCAAACACGTAGAGGGCATAGATACGATGGCTATCCCGACAGGCTTATATGGTTTGACCGGTGATTATGTGATGGATGAGTATTTCTATTTGAGTACCGAGTCGGAACCGTTGCTGTATCAAACCATGTGGAAGCAGGAGGAGTGGGAGAGACGATTGCTGCATAATAACGCTCCGGCAGATTTCCCGTTCTTATTAGGTGCTTTGATTTGTGAAGTACCGTTTGCAGATGCGATAGCGGTCAATAGGCTGTTTGGCAAAGACGACACCTATAAGGTGGTTGTCTTCGGTCACACGCACATACCGTATCTTCGTATCATGGAGCGCGGAGACGACGAGGACGGATATATCTATGCCAATACGGGTTCGTGGGTGGACGAGAACGCTTGTTCTCACCCTGTTCGCACGGCGGTAGAGATATACGACGGAGACCAAGGTCGTCAAGTGCGCCTCGTACAGATGGGCAAAGATTATCAACTACATAAACTATCCAATGCTCTTTGGACCGAGTAACTTGACAAAAGAAAAAAAATGCCACAATGACTTTTTGCCATCGCATAGCGATGAACGATTAGCACAAAAAAAGGATGCGTTTTGCATCCTTTTGTGTCTCCCGAGGGACTCGAACCCTCGACCCATTGATTAAGAGTCAATTGCTCTACCAACTGAGCTAGGGGGAC
>JAKSNE010000289.1 GCA_024400135.1 Paludibacteraceae bacterium | reverse complement strand
GCTCCGTCTCCTACGGGAGCGTTGCACATTGGAGGTGTTCGCACCGCGTTGTATAACTATTTATTTGCTCGCCAACACGGAGGCGACATGTTACTTCGTATCGAAGATACGGATTCCACCCGTTTTGTGCCGGGTGCCGAGCAATACATCATCGAAGCCCTCGACTGGTTGGGCATTAAGATTGACGAAGGAATATGTGTCGATGCCCCTAACGGCAAAGGCGAGCACGGTCCGTATCGTCAGAGCGAGCGTCGCGGGATTTACAACCAATATGTGAAACAACTGCTTGACTCCGGTCACGCCTATATCGCCTTCGATACGCCCGAGGAGTTGGAGAAGAAAAGACAAGAGATTGCTAATTTCCAATACGATGCCTCGACTCGCGAGCAGATGGTTAACTCTCTGACCCTCAGTGCCGACGAGGTACACGAGCGTTTGGAGCGTGGTGACCAGTTTGTGGTGCGTTTTAAGGTAGAACCGAACGAAGACGTCACCGTTCACGACCTCATCCGTGGCGATGTGGTGATTAACTCGTCTATCCTCGATGATAAGGTGCTCTATAAGTCCGCAGACGACCTGCCCACCTATCACCTTGCCAATATCGTTGATGACCACCTGATGGAGATTAGTCACGTCATTCGTGGCGAGGAGTGGTTGCCTTCCGCTCCGCTGCACGTGCTGCTTTATCGCGCTTTCGGTTGGGAGGATACGATGCCTGAGTTTGCTCACCTACCCTTGCTGCTCAAGCCCGATGGCAATGGCAAACTCAGCAAACGCGATGGCGACCGATTAGGGTTCCCCGTCTTCCCGCTGGAGTTCCACAACGAGAAAGATGGTACGGTTAGTTCGGGTTATCGCGAGAGCGGTTACTATCCCGAAGCCGTCATCAATTTCTTGGCGTTACTCGGTTGGCACAATACCGGCGACAAGGAGATGTACTCGATGGACGAACTGATTCGTGAGTTCTCCCTTGACCGCGTGAGCAAGAACGGCGCTAAGTTCGATTACGAGAAAGGGAAGTGGTTCAATCACCAATACTTATTGCGTCGTTCCGACGAAGAACTCGCGGAGCAATTTTTGAAGTGTACGCCCTTCGGGCTAGTGGAGAGTTTAGAGTGTAGAGTAGTTGATAAGTTGGAGAGTGGAGAGTTGAAACAGTACGACCATAAAACCATCGCCAAGATTGTCGGATTGGTTAAGGAGCGTGTGAACTTTGTGAGCGAGTTATGGGATCAAGTCGATTTCTTCTTTGTTGCGCCCACGACATACGACGAGAAGAGCCTCAATAAACGTTGGAAAGAGGATAGCCCCAAACATATACGCGAACTTTTAGCCCTGTTAGAGGCGCAAGAAGATTGGTCTGCAGAGGCTTTGGATGGTTTGGTGATGCCTTGGATTGAGAAGAACGAGTACGGTGTAGGTATCGTAATGAACGCTTTCCGTATCTGCCTCGTTGGTGC
>JAKSNE010000288.1 GCA_024400135.1 Paludibacteraceae bacterium | reverse complement strand
ATCCACGTACTACCGCAACACAGGTCGAGCCAAAACAGCCCGACCAGTGTTAGGGTAAGTAGCAGTAATATGAGGTTATTGTTGCGCACCTAAGATATTGAATCTCTTTCCTTGGTACTCAATAACGAAGTGACCGGATTGGATATACTTACGAGCAGGAGCGGACATATTCTGCATCGGCGTAGCGGTAGCGGACTGTTTACCCCACTCTACATCGGTAACGAAGTATTCTCCACCATTGCTGCAAGCTTGATCAGTATATCGGAATGCCATAAAGAAGACATCCGGGATATACGGTTGACCGGTGAGGTCAATGACAATCGGATACCACGTATTTTCCAATTGGTCGTCACCATACGGAATCAGTTCGTCCACTTCCTCTATATGTTGGAAATAGATATCTTTCGGGTCAGACGGGTCAATGTAGAATACTTGCAGTTCGTGGTTTTGTCCGGCAAAGAGCATATCGGACATCACCTTAAAGGAGAACACTTTCTTAGTCGCGTTTTTGTAGTCCAATGCAGGTGTGACAAGCCACATCTCAGCATCCGTAGGAGTCTCTACGCCGAACACATATCCTGTAGCCTTGGCTTGGGTAGTGGTATCGGAGTTATATCCCCACCAAGCGCGTGTACCTTTCTTAACAACGTTCTGCCAGTCGGTGATTCGCAGCGTCTTATTACGTTGGTCGGGCAGAGCGGAAGCAAAGTCCTCGTTCAGATAGGTATAAGGACTGTTAGTGTTCCACACGAAAGCTGTGTCATAATCCACGGGTATAGGCTCCGCTTTGGTAGCCGTACCGGTGACATCTATCGTGATGGTGTTGCCCTTCTCGGTTGTAAATGTCACGGTAGCAGCATACTCTCCTTCCGTCATGGGGCAGAAAGTAATAACGGTTGTATGTGGGGTATTCTTCGTAATGAACGATTGGTCAATCGTGAAGCCCGAACCTTTCTTTTGTTCGATGGCGACTTTCACATCGTCAATGCAGTTCTCGGATGTCACCGATACAGACTGCGACTGTTTTTCCGTAGCCTTGCAAGCGAAAGCGGGCAATGTCGTCGGTGTTACAGAGATAGTTGGGGTCTTCGTTGGATCAATGGCAGTAGCGGTGAGGGAACGAGAGGTGTTGTAAAGGGTTGCCTCCGGGTCATCCATGAAGTTAACAACTGCGGAGAAATGTCCGGTTGTCTTAGGTGCAAAATAGACATCTACGGTCTCTGTAGTTTGGGTAAGCGAAGACTTGCTAGCGTGGAAATATGCCTTACCTGTACCCGAAATCTCCACCAAGACGGGTTTGGTCAAGTTGGCTTGCTTAACGGTAAAGGTACCCACAAGAACCGAATCACCTATATTGGCCTCTATAGATTTGACGCTTTCGGGCGTAACGGTGAACATAGGTTCGGTAGATTCATGCATTTTCAAACTGAACTTATCAAAGAGCACTTGCACACCTTTTTT
>JAKSNE010000287.1 GCA_024400135.1 Paludibacteraceae bacterium | reverse complement strand
GTAACGTTCAATATACCGTTAGCGTCTATATCAAAGGTCACTTCAATCTGCGGTTCACCGCGGCGGGCAGGCATGATGCCGTCCAAGTGGAAGATACCGATTTGCTTGTTCTGTGCAGCCATAGGACGTTCGCCTTGCAGCACTTTAATCTCTACAGAAGGCTGATTGTCCACAGCCGTCGTGAACACTTCCTGTTTCTTGGTAGGAATAGTCGTGTTGGCTTCAATCATGCGGGTCATCACGCCGCCCATCGTCTCAATACCGAGGGACAGAGGCGTTACGTCCAACAGCAACACGTCTTTCACTTCGCCCGTCAGCACACCGCCTTGGATGGCAGCACCTACAGCCACTACTTCGTCGGGGTTAACGCTCTTGTTGGGCTCTTTGCCGAAGAAGTTCTTAACGGCTTCCTGGATAGCAGGGATACGGGTCGAACCGCCGACCAAGATAACTTCGTCAATGTCGCTCTTGCTCATGTTGGCGTTTTGCAAGCAGGTCTCGCACGGAGCGATAGTGCGCTTGATGAGGTCCTCTACCAACATCTCGAATTTCTGACGGCTCAGGGTCTTTACCAAGTGAGCAGGCACACCGTTCACCGGCATGATGTACGGCAGGTTAATCTCCGTGCTGGTTGTGTTGGACAACTCTATCTTGGCTTTCTCGGCAGCCTCTTTCAGACGTTGCATAGCCATCGGGTCTTTGCTCAGGTCGGCACCGCCGTTCTCGTTCTTGAACTCCTGAACGAGCCACTCGATGATGCGTTGGTCGAAGTCGTCACCGCCGAGGTGCGTATCACCGGCTGTGGCTTTTACTTCAAACACGCCGTCGCCCAATTCGAGGATAGATACGTCGTGCGTACCGCCACCGCAGTCGAACACTACTATTTTGAGGTCTTTGTTGGCTTTGTCCAAACCGTATGCCAAAGCGGCTGCGGTCGGCTCGTTCACAATACGGCGAACATTCAGACCTGCAATCTCACCGGCTTCTTTGGTAGCCTGACGTTGACTGTCGTTGAAGTAGGCAGGAACGGTAATAACGGCTTCCGTCACTTCCTGACCGAGGTAATCCTCGGCGGTCTTTTTCATCTTTTGCAGGATGATAGCACTAATCTCTTGCGGCGTGTACAGACGGCCGTCTATATCTACGCGCGGGGTGTTGTTGTCACCTTTGACTACTTTATAAGGTACGCGGGCGATTTCCTGACCGAGACGGTCATAACTCTCACCCATGAAACGTTTGATACTGTTCACGGTCTTGGTGGGGTTGGTAATAGCCTGACGTTTGGCAGGGTCACCCACTTTGCGCTCTCCGCCGTCGATAAAACCGATAACGGACGGGGTAGTGCGTTTACCTTCGCTGTTGGTAATAACCATCGGTTCATTACCTTCCATAACAGCAACACAAGAGTTCGTTGTTCCTAAATCAATTCCAATAATCTTACTCATAATTGTATAGTTTTTTA
>JAKSNE010000286.1 GCA_024400135.1 Paludibacteraceae bacterium | reverse complement strand
TAGATTCATGCATTTTCAAACTGAACTTATCAAAGAGCACTTGCACACCTTTTTTAATACTTACGCGCACGAATAAGGAAGTTGCGCCTTCGGGTTTGGTAACGATAAAACTCTTCTCGGTCCACTCAGATTGGTTACCCAAAGTGACTTTGAGAATATCCGCATCAGCATCCATTTGGTCAACGGACGGGCTATGCCAATAACTATCGGAAGCGATATCGTCTGCCCCCTTGGAGGTGATGACTTTGTAGTTCACTTTGAGTTCAAACTGCGTACCGGCTGGATACGTATCATCTATCTTGACTTCCTGAGTGAGATAGGACATAGTGGTGGTCACTTGGTTGGCAAACATAGCCACTTCACCATCCAATTTGTCGGTTGTCTCTGTGGTCGTTTGTCCCAAAGGAATAGTCCAGTCGGTCCACGATGTACCAAACATCGGGTTGGTGCTATACTGCTCGAAGCTGGGATTGCTTAATAGTTCGGCTGTGGGGTCGATGATGGGTTCTTCCACCCCTTTCCAACTGACAGTTACTTGTTGAGAGAGCGTTCCGCTACTGAGAGTGATAATGTCGGATTGTTCGCCCGATACAGTTGGTGTCACTGTGACGGTCACTTTTGCGCCTTTGGCAGCATCAGCAACGGAGATAGAGGTCGGACTAACGGTAATGTCGCTATTCGTTTTCGCAACGGCAACAGCCTCGGAGAGGTCAGTTCCGGTGACGGTGAAGGTGTACGAGAGGTCATCCTTATTGATGACGAGTTCACCAAAGTCGTAACTCTTTTGGTCCTCTGCCACAACGAGCGTTGGTGTCTTCACGTCGCTTCCGCTTTCCCAGAGGTCAGCCCATGCGGTAGCCACTTTAATCTCGTCAATGAACATATTACGCGAGGTGTTCGTTGCTTGATTAATCATTATACCGCCGATAGATGCGGCATCATTCTTAGAATCTGAACCTTGGGCAGTACCGCTGCCGGTAGCCGTGTCGCGAACACAAGTGACGGTAGGTTTGGCCGTTTCGGAAGTGGGATTGATATAGAGGGACACAAAGTCATTCTTATCTCCTTCTGCAAAATCGTATTGCATTACAATCAGATAAGTCTCACCATAATTGAGTTTTTGAGAATAGCGCAGATAGGAATTGGATTCTGCAAACTTAGCGATACCTAAATAGTAGCCATCAGCGTCTTTCTTAGTATGTAACCGAGCATACGCACTTGAACCGCTGATGTCAGGAGTCATATACATAAAATACTCCTTTGTGCCGTCAGAACCTTGAAGGGTATTGATTTTAATCAACGCACTAACGAAGACCGAACCGGTGGCAATGTCGGCAAACTGGCGACCTGTTTTGTAGCCCTTGGCACTTATCTTAACGGCCTTTCCAGACGCATTGGTGCAGTAGTTAGGATAGGTCAAGTTGGTATCTGCCACCTGTAGCAGGGTATTCGTACCCGATGC
>JAKSNE010000285.1 GCA_024400135.1 Paludibacteraceae bacterium | reverse complement strand
GCCCCTAAAGCGGCATCGTACTCAAACGTTGCGCCGAGGTTAACCATTCCTTGGAAATGCGTATCCAAACGACGACGACCAATCTTATCGCCTCCGGGTTTGGCATAGATAGCCGTGCCACGACGCGCCAAGAGCGGACCAATCAACATCACACTACCGCGCAGGCGGGCGCATTGTTTGAGGAACGCCTCAGACTGCAAGTACTGCTCATCCAGTTCATCTGCCACAAACGAGTACGAACCCGAACCAAGCGACTGCACCTTCACCCCTATTGAGCGAAGCAGTTCAATGAGGTTATTGACATCGAGGATATTCGGAAGATTATGAATAACAACGGGTTGACGGGTTAATAACACAGCACAAAGCACCTGTAATGCTTCGTTCTTGGCTCCCTTGGGAGTGATCTCGCCGTGGAGCCGGTGTCCGCCTTCTACGATAAAACTAGCCATTTAATTAATTATGAATTAGGAATTATGAGTTATGAGATATTTAGATATAGTTGACTTCGGGGTGAATGGCGATGCCGAAGCGCTGTTGGACGCTATCGACGATGGCTTGTGCCAGAGCAACGATATCCTGCGCCGTAGCTGTACCGGTATTCACTAATACGAGCGGCTGTTTCTCATAACACTGCGCTCCACCGATACGCTTGCCCTTCCAACCGCATTGCTCTATCAGCCACGCAGCGGGGATCTTATGAGCGCCTTCGCCAACAATATAATGAGGAATTGAAGGATATTGCTGTTGCAAAGCGAGGAACTGGGATTCGGGGATGACGGGGTTCTTGAAGAAACTGCCGGCTGAACCGAGTTCGGCGACCTCGGGCAGTTTCTGCTTGCGAATACGGATAACCGCCTCACGCACGGCTTCTGCCGTAGGTTCAACGCCTTCTAACGCGGCTCGCAGATTCCCGTAATCGAGATAGAGCGGTCCGCTCTTTTGCAGTTTATACACCACGGAGGTGACGATATACCGGTCTTTGAGTTCGTTCTTAAACACCGAGTCGCGATAGCCGAACTGACACTCGGCATTCGTGAACACGCGCTCTTCGGCGGTAGCGACAGAGAGGGTGTGTACCTCCTCTATCACATCCTTAGCTTCGCGACCGTAAGCGCCTACGTTCTGCACAGCCGACGCACCCACCGTACCCGGGATATAACTCAGGTTCTCCATGCCGGTTAGATCCATAGCAACGAGTTGCTCGATGAGCGAATCGAGTTTGAGACCACTCTGAGCCTCAATCCAAACCTCGGTAGCCGTCTCTTTAAATGCGCGGGCTTTTGCCATGCGTGAGACAAGGAGCGTGCCATCGAAGTCGTTAGTAAACAGTAGGTTACTACCCTCCCCCACGGGCAGCAAACGCTGACCCTGATGAGAGAGAAGTACCTCACGCAAATCGTCAATCGAATCGTATTCGATCACTTCCCTTGCTTTTCCATCGAGGTGGAAAGTGTTATAGGGTAATAC
>JAKSNE010000284.1 GCA_024400135.1 Paludibacteraceae bacterium | reverse complement strand
GCGAAGATGAGGAGGGCGAGGAGGATCCACATGCCGATGCTGTTGGCTTTCTCCAAGAACTTATCACTCGGTTGCTTGCCCGTCACCATCTCCACTAACAAGAAGAGGATATATCCTCCATCAAGTGCAGGGATAGGCAGGAAATTCATAAACGCCAAAATCAAACTCAAGAACGCCGTCATATACCAGAACGACTCCCAATCCCATAAGCCGGCAAACATATTTCCTATCGCACCAAAACCGCCTAACGACTGAGCACCCTCTTTGGTGAAGACGAGACGGAACTGCTTAACGTACATCACGAGCGTTTCCCAGCCATGGACGATACCGCGTTTCATTGACTCAAAGAACCCGTAGTGCGTGGTTTGATAATCAAAGAAGTCAAACTTCTGCTTGTATTGGATACCTAACAAGCATTGGTCACCCATGAACGCCTCCGCCGAGAGTGATTGTCCATCGCGAACAAAAGCGACGGAGATAGTCTCACACGGGTGCTTCTTGAGTTCGTTTTGCACCTCATAGAAAGACGGCGTTGTGACCCCACAGATAGCCGTGATACTATCGCCTGCCTGCAAACCGAGGTAGGAACCCGTCTGTCCCTCTTGGACGCTGGCTACCACCATCGGGAAATACTCGCTGATAGCGACGAAGGGACGCTCCTTATATTGTTTATCGCGACGATGATGGGCACGCTCTTGGCGAGCAAAGTCGGATTGGGCGGCTAAGAGATTCGTTCCCAATGTCGAGGACATTGTTAACGAATCATAGTGTAGAGTGTAGAGTGTAGAGTGTAGAGTAGTTGAGAGTTGAGAGTTGAGAGTTGAACGAGCTACAATAACGTTGCGTTTGCCTTCGACGATGAGGGAACGGAAGACATCGGAGAGTTGTTGAGGCTCGACACCATCAATGGAGACGATGCGATCTTGCTGCTCAAAGCCCTCTTGAGTGAAGACTTCGCTGAAATACAGTCCATTGGTCACGTTCTTCAGCGGTAAGGTGGTTTCGCCCCAATGGAAGAAGACCAGTCCAAAGATCATCAACGCTGCTACAAAGTTCACGAGGATACCTCCGGCGATAATCAGCAGGCGTTGCCAAACATTCTTTGAACGGAACTCCCACGGCTGCGCTTGAGCCGCGAGTTTAGAGGCATCGTGGGTCTCGTCGACCATTCCGGCGATAGCGCAATAGCCACCGAAGGGCAGCCAACCGATACCCCACTCCGTTGTTTCGAGGTGTTTAGACCATTCGTCGTTCTCGGTCGTGTTCGGAGCAAAGAAGGCGATGTGCCAGATGCCATCGAAACGTTTAAAACGAACAAGCGAGAACTTAGGGTTGAAGAACATATAGAATTTCTCCACGCGAACGCCACAGAGGCGAGCGCAGAGGAAGTGTCCAAATTCGTGGATGACTACAAGAAAACTGATGCTTAAGACCAGTTGGGCAGCTTTAATCCAAAAAGACGGGTTTGT
>JAKSNE010000283.1 GCA_024400135.1 Paludibacteraceae bacterium | reverse complement strand
GGTTACCCCAAAGCAGTTCCTCTGGCTTTAGCTGAAAGAGGCAAAGCTGGCGAAGCTCTGAAAATCAATGTTTGGACTGGCGCATCTGTAGGTCCCGAAATGGATACTGCTATGACCGCTGCTGGCATCGTAGACCGTCGTCTGCCTTACCAAACCAACAACGATATGCGTAAAGCTGCTAACGCTGGTACCGTTAAATACACCGATATGCATCTGTCTCACGTAGCTCAAATGGTTCGTTATGGCTTCATGGCTAACCGTAAAGGCGTAGACGTAGCTATCGTAGAAGTTTGCAAAATCAACGACATCGGCAATGGCCAAGTTGGTTTGATTCCTACCACTTCTATGGGCAACAGCTCTGCTTTTGTTGACAACGCTAAAATCGTTATCGTAGAAGTTAACACCACTCAACCTGCTGCTCTGGAAGGCATGCATGACTCCTACGTACCTCTGGATCCCCCTGTACGTCAACCTATTCCTATCACCGCTCCGGAAGATATCATTGGTACCCCGTACATTCCTTGCCCGATCGACAAGATCGTTGCAGTAGTTCCTTGCGACATCACCGATAAAGTTCGTCCTCTGGGCGCTATCGACGACGATGCAAAAGCTATGGGCAAAAACCTGGTTGACTTCTTCAAGAAAGAAGTTGCTGAAGGCCGTCTGCCGAAAAACCTGCTGCCCTTACAATCTGGCGTAGGTTCCGTAGCTAACGCAGTTATCAATGGTCTGGTTAACTCCGATTTCGAAGACCTGACCGTATTCACCGAAGTTATCCAAGACGGTATGTTCGACCTGATCGATGCTGGCAAACTCCGTGTTGCTTCCGGCACCGCTCTGTCTCCTTCTCCCGAATGCTTGGCTAAATTCTACGCTAACGTAGAAAACTACAAGAAATACATCATCCTGCGTCCTCAAGAAATTTCCAACAACCCCGAAGTTGCTCGTCGTATCGGCGTTATCGCTATGAACACCGCTATCGAAGTTGATATCTACGGCAACGTTAACTCCACCCACATCTGTGGCTCCAAAGTTATGAACGGCGTTGGCGGTTCCGGCGACTATGCTCGTAACGGCTTCTTGACCGTATTCTTCACCAACTCCATGGCTAAGGGCGGCGCTATTTCTTCCGTAGTTCCCTTCTGCTCTCACATCGACCATGCTACTCTGGACGTTGACGTTATCGTTTCCGAACGTGGCGTTGCTGACCTGCGCGGCCTGACCCCGAGAGAAAAAGCAGTTCAAATCATCGACAAGATTGCTAACCCCGTTTACCAACCTGAACTGACCGATTACTTTGAAAGAGCTTGCAAAGAAGTTGGCGGTCAAACTCCTCACATCATGTCCGAAGCTTTCAAATTCCATGTTCGCTTCTTAGAAACCGGCACCATGATGAAAAAATAATTTTGTGAGTAATTAAAAAAATTACTTGCAGAATTTGCCCAAATAGGGTAAACTATGTAGTGTACGTTGT
>JAKSNE010000282.1 GCA_024400135.1 Paludibacteraceae bacterium | reverse complement strand
GGTCCTCATCATGGACCGGCACCTATTCCCGAAGAGGGTAAGTGGGTGAAAGCCAAAGAGATTAAAGACATCTCGGGAATGACACACGGTATCGGTTGGTGCGCTCCTCAACAAGGTGCGTGCAAACTGAGTTTGAACGTAAAAGATGGCATCATCGAAGAAGCATTGGTAGAGACCATCGGTTGCAGTGGTATGACCCACAGCGCAGCTATGGCTGCTGAGATTCTGCCGGGTAAGACCTTATTAGAGGCTCTGAACACCGACCTTGTTTGCGACGCTATCAACACGGCTATGCGCGAGCTGTTCTTGCAGATCGTTTACGGTCGTACCCAATCCGCTTTCTCGGAGGGCGGTTTGACGATTGGTGCCGGTTTGGAAGACCTCGGTAAAGGTTTAGTGAGCCAAGTAGGTACCCTTTATTCCACGAAAGTGAAAGGTCCTCGTTACCTCCAATTGACGGAAGGTTATATCACGAAAGAGTTCCTCGATGAGGACGGCGAGATCTGCGGTTACGAATACGTTCACATGGGTAAGTTCATGGACGCTATCAAGAAAGGCGTTGCCGCTGACGAGGCATTGAAACAAGTAACCGGAACTTACGGTCGCACGACCAAAGAGCAAGGTGCAGTTAAATCTATTGACCCAAGAAAGGAGTAATTATGATTCGTCCCGTACAATTTGAGTCGCAAGACCGCCGCGAGAAACAGATTCTCGCCGCACTGAATGCCAATGGCATCAAGAGTATTGAAGAAGCCAACCAGATTTGCGAGCAATATGGTTTGGATCCGTATATCACCTGCGAAGAGACGCAACGTATCTGCTTCGAGAACGCTAAATGGGCTTACGTAGTAGGTTCGGCTATCGCTCTGAAGAAAGGTTGCAAGAACGCTGCTGACGCTGCCGAAGCTATCGGTATTGGTCTGCAAGCCTTCTGTATCCCGGGTTCCGTAGCTGACGACCGTAAGGTTGGTGTTGGTCACGGTAACTTAGCCGCTCGTCTGCTCCGCGAGGAGACCGAGTGCTTCGCTTTCTTAGCCGGTCACGAGAGTTTTGCTGCTGCTGAAGGCGCTATTAAGATTGCCGAGATGGCGAATAAGGTTCGTCAAAAACCGCTTCGTATCATCCTCGATGGTCTGGGCAAAGACGCAGCAATGATCATCAGCCGTATCAACGGTTTCACGTATGTACAAACAGAGTTTGACTATTTCACAGGCAAGCTGAACGTGGTTAAGACGAAGGCTTATAGCAATGGTCCTCGCGCGAAAGTGAACTGCTATGGTGCAGACGATGTACGCGAAGGTGTAGCTATCCTGTGGCACGAGAACGTAGATGTTTCGATTACCGGAAACTCTACCAACCCTACCCGCTTCCAACACCCCGTAGCAGGTACGTATAAGAAAGAGCGTATCTTAGCCGGCAAGCCGTATTTCAGCGTAGCTTCCGGTGGTGGTACAGGTCGTACGTTGCACCCCGATAACATGGCTGCCGGTCCTGCTTC
>JAKSNE010000281.1 GCA_024400135.1 Paludibacteraceae bacterium | reverse complement strand
TTTCGTTTTCCGACCTCTCACACCACCGTACGTGCCGTTCGGCATACGGCGGTTCTCTAATTGCGATGCAATTTGGTATAGATGCCGATAAGGGAGGGGTAACCTTGGATTGTAAGTCCTTTATTTGTTATGGCTCTTGATAGTATTGGACTTTTTGCCGTGCGCCAATAACTCTTACGGGTATTTGCCCACTGCCATGCCCACCATCTGCTGATACCACACTTCATGAGGTTCTTGAATCTTGTACGGACACGTTTCCAACATTTCCAGATATAGCTCCTTATGCGCCTGTGATACCATCCCTCGGTTTCTTCAAGGAATGTTTTCATATCTGCCAAATAGTAATATCCTATCCAACCACGGACATATTCCGTCAAACGTTTCTTTAACCACGATAAGCCTTTGCCGTTACTGCGCTTGGTAATGGATTTTAGTTCACGATGAAACTTTTCCTTACTCTTCTTGTGCACAGCAATACCGCATCGACTTTCTTTCAGTCAGTAGAAACCATAGCCGAGAAACTTCTTGCCCGACAATGTGCCCATCACTGTCTTTTCCTTGTTGACTTTCAAGAATAGTTTCTTCTCAACATAATTGGCAATACTGTCTCTCACGCGTTCAGTAGCACGAAGGCTTTTAACGAGTACTATACAGTCGTCAGCATAGCGGGCAAATGGATGTCCCCTGCGTTCGAGTTCCTTATCAAGCTCGTTCAGTATGATGTTGCTCAATATCGGACTCAATGGTCCGCCTTGTGGGACTCCTTCGGTGGTTTCCTCGTACTTGTGCCTTACCATTACTCCTGCATTCAAGTATTTATGGATGAGCGAGACTACTCGTCCGTCCTTTATCGTTTCCGACAATACTTGTATGAGTTTGCTATGGTTGACCGTATCGAAGAAGCGTTCCAAGTCTAAGTCCACGCAGTAGCGGTAGCCTTCTTCTGCATACTGTTGCACTCGCTTTATTGCATCTTGTGCGCTACGGTTGGGGCGGAAGCCGAAACTGTTGGAGTTGAACAATGGTTCATATTCCTCCATCAGCACCTGGCTTATCGCCTGTTGGATAAAGCGGTCAACTACGGTCGGTATGCCGAGTTGGCGCTTCTTGCCGTTATCCTTCGGTATCTCTACCCTTCTCACGGCTGTCGGTTTGTATTTGCCCGACTTAATCTTTTCGATGAGTTCGCTTAGGTGGAGGTTTAGGTATGGCAACAGTTCGCTCGTTCCCATCTTATCAACGCCTCCCGCTCCTTTGTTTCCGACTACTTGCTTATAGGCTTTACGCAAGTTGTCGGGACTTAGGATGCGTTCAAGCAAATCATCTTTGCCTAATTGCACTTCCACAAGATTATCATCTACTATCCCCATGTAAGTCTGCACTCCGCCATTGCTCTCGGATTCCGTCCTACCCTCTTGGCGGCAGCCAATCTTTTCGTTTGTTTTCTGCATTTCTTCTTGCATTTGGTAATAATATGAACACTTGTTTGGTTAAAGTTCTGCCCTTCA
>JAKSNE010000280.1 GCA_024400135.1 Paludibacteraceae bacterium | reverse complement strand
CCACCCCATCCGTGAGTAAGTCGGAAAGCGAGTGAATAGCATCCGCGACCATGGCTGCACTGGCACCAAGGATACCGGCGACCATCTTAAGTGCCGACAGCAAGAGGTTCGTTAAAGCGCCCCAAAGGGTGATGCGTATTAATTGAGAGGTACGGGTCATCAGTTATTGAAGTTTATGGGTGAGATAGTGTTTTTTAGCGAAAAGGAAGAAGAAGGCAATGCCCAGTGCAAAGAACCCTACTCCAGTCCAAAACGCCGTATAGTAACCGAAACGTTCAGCAATGGAACCGCCTATAAGCATACCCACGCCCATGCCTAAGTCCCACGAAGTGAGTAAGGTAGAGTTAGCCGTACCACGTTGGCAATTAGGCGCGAGATTGAGGAACATATTTTGGAATGCCGGCCATATATGTCCATTACCTAAACCGATAACAAAAGGTGCTACATAATACGCCCATTCTTGGTGTACTCCGGCAAAAAGCGTGAAACCGCAGATGGAGACTAACATACCTAAAGAGGCATTGCGCACCATCAATCCTTTTGCCAAGCTATGCCCTCCTAATAACCGCGCCACTATCAGTCCAATCGCAAAGAGAGCAAAGAAAATGCCGGTACCCGTGGTTATTCCTAATCGTTCGCGACCATAGATAGCTACGTATGTAGAGAGAACGCTATAAGCAAACGCACATGAGAACATAACAATAAATAATGCCCACGCTTTCAGAAGGAAGAAACGGTCGAGGCTGATGGGCTGACGAGTGGAGGGTGCGGCAGGCGATTTGTCTTTGAGATGGAGGGTGCTATTCAGGGCAAGTCCCAACAAAGCGCAGCCTAAAGAGATAACAAAGAGGACATTATAACTATGGCACTGACTAAAAATAAGTAACGCAATAGAGGGGCTAATAGCCGTAGCAATGTTATTACTAAGTCCAAAGTACCCTATTCCTTCGGCACGCCGCGAAGATGGCAGGACATCAATGGCAACGGTAGTGAGGCTGACGCCGGTAGCACCAAAAGGTGCGCCGTGAAGCGTACGGAAGATAGCAAAGAGCGCCAACGAGCCGGCTGCCATATATAGTCCGAAAAAGATGGCGGTTAAGCCATAGCAGACGAGCAGAAGCAGTTTACGCGGAAGGGAATCCACGAGATAACCGCTGAAAGGACGAATAAGCAGTGCCGCTGCGGCATAGCCGGAGAGCACGAGACCAATTACTTCTTTGTTGGCACCATACGTGTCCGTGAGGTACAAGGGCAGTAAGGGCGTTAGAAGCCAGAAGGCAAAGTTCATGAGAAAGTTACTTCCCCAGACTTTTAAGTATTCACTATTCCAAAGTTTTTCCATGTTTCAAAAAAATCCTAACGGCATTGCCGACCATTTCAACGCAAGGACGTTTGTGGTAGTATTCATTCGTCCGAGGGGACGGCGTAGGATCGCTGACGCTGTCAGACCGCTGCGCTGAAAGACCTAATAGGTCGGAACAGGTTAGAGAGCCGTGAAGGGCTTTGAAGTCAGCAGC
>JAKSNE010000028.1 GCA_024400135.1 Paludibacteraceae bacterium | reverse complement strand
GTGTCCGTCAGTTTATAATATAACTCTTGATAGGGTTCGCTTACCGTAATCCCAAAAGCATCGTATTGACTCTCTCCGGGTTTGAGGTTCGTTTTCGGAGCTTTGTTATTAACGATCACATTATACGAATCCCCAACAAAACCCTCTAACTGAATGTGTTTGAGTTGGAGACCGAGGATAGTAACCTCTTCCCATTGAGCCGTATTCGAGCCGGGCCATGCGCCAAATATCTCCGTTGTACCCCACGCATAAAGGGAGATATCCAGTAAGGCGGGTTCGTGGGTGACGGTGTCTTCGGTAACGAGGAACGTCTCGGTAGCGTCGTAGATATAAAGGTCGATGATAGCGGGATCTTTGACTACGGGCACGGGATCGAACCACTCGACCTCACCCGGGTTGGCTGGGTCTTCAATGACGGTGCAACCGGTGCCGGTCATATACAGGTAGATCTTCTCTCCGGGTTCGCCAATGGTATAAGCATAGTCCGGAATCTGCGAAGCACCGTTCTTCGAGAAGATAAGGTTCTCCGCCAGTCCGGCATTAGCTGCGCCGAAGTCGAAATACATATACGTATAATCGCCAAACTTCTGCGTTCCGGGATTAGTCATTCCGGGCCAAGTGCCATTGAGGTCGTTCACGTCGCCCCACATATACAGCGTGGTCTCTAATCCCCAACCTATACCATCGAGGATATATACAACAGCGCCGTCGTGTTCCACTACGGGACCTACTTCAATCTCCTTAACGCCATCGTTCGTTATCTCCAAATAGATATCGCGCGAGATGGTGAAGTTAAAGTCTGCCAACTGGCTTCCGCCACCGTTGTTATTGAAGATGAGGTTATACGTCAGACCTTCATTTTCTTCGCCACAGTCGAAGTAGAGGTACTCAACCTCTTGTACTACTTCGGTACCCGTCGGTTGTACGCCCGGCCAGCCACCGAACAGTTCCTCTAATCCGTCGCCCCAAGCATAGAGAGCAAGGTCAGTCCAGTCGGTGTGGTTGAGTACGTAGATGACGTGACCGTCGTGTTCGACTGCGGGTTGTTCGGGATTGCCCTGCCAAGCGGTGATAGTGAGGTCGTAGCGTTGACCTAATTGTGCGTTAGCGATAGTGTGCATCGTTTGGAAACGCTCTACGTTCTGTTTCTTACTAACGAAATAGAATCCGTCAGCAAGGCTCTTTCCTTCGGCTATATCGGAAGGGAAGACGTAGATGCCGAACTTATAGTCGGTTTTTTCGGCTTTGGTCAGAATCATCGAACCTAAGTTCGTGGAGTCGGTACCGTTATAAGGTCCTACCATATAAATCTGGTCGTCTGCGGCAGTGCCGGCAGGAACGATAACCTCTAACAAGATAGCATTCGCTTTAATCTCGAATTGCGGCTGTTCGTGGTCAAAGACAATATCTTTAGGCTGGCAGCCTACAAGCACTGCAAGCAGTGCTATAGTGTAGAGTGTAGAGTGTAGAGTGTAGAGTAGTGTAGAGTGTACGCCCTTTGGGCTAGTGTAGAGTAGTGTAGAGTTTAGAGTGTAGAGTAGTTTAGAGTTTAGAGTTGAAAGTATTGTTTTCATAATCGTACGTTTTAGTAGTTAGGATTTTGTTTGAGTCCCGGGTTGACGCTGATAGCATTTTCGGGCAGTGGGAACCACTCGTATTTCTTATCGCGTTGTGCAGGATATTTGCCACCCCCTTCGGCAACGGCGCGGTCAAAGAACCACCATTGTCCTTGAGTGAACTGATTGAAACGACGTAAGTCGGTACGGCGACGACGTCCCTCGCAGAGGAACTCCAGTCCCCATTGGTGTAACATCCACTCGGCGTCAGACCACGTAGCAGCTACGTTATCGGTCAGCGGTCCACTGACGAAATAGCGTTGACGAACCGTGTTAACCAAGTCCTTCGGGCTTGTACCTTTCGTGCGCCAAGCACATTCGGCTTTGGTGAAAACCACTTCTGCCCAACGGAACTCCACCTCGTCGATGGATTGGTAATCGACCCCTTCCGATTCGGGATAGATAGGATATTTCATCAGTCTCAGTCCCGAGTTCGTTTGTCCCCAACGAGGGTTTTGTACGATATTCGCATCGGCCGTCACTTGTTGTCCATCGGCTACGGTGGTGGTATATCCGGCAGGTTGGGTTGCGAATTGCCCCACTTGATCTACATAGACCAAAGGTTGTCCGTTGCGGTCTGCGTCAGCCGCAAGGGTGTGACCATCGAAGACGCTTTTCTGCTCTCCGCGAAGGATACAACCGCCATTCCACTCGGTGGTATAAGCGTAGGGCTGTTTACGGATATCGCCATCCTCTAAGCGGGCATAAACGGCTCCGAGTTTATCGTTATACGGAGCATCTAAGAAACAGCGGGCACCGGTCGTACCACCCGTCTCAAGTTGCGTACCCGAGTTGTCGTAAGACGGAGCTAAGATAACGCAGTTCCAACCGGATTGGCTGGTCATTCCGCCGCAGATAGAGTCGTAGTTATACGGCAGGAAAGGCACATCGCGCATCCAACCGATATTGAGTTGTCCGTTCTCGTTCGCAAAAGCGAAGACGACTTCGGGACAAGTCTCGTTATTGAGTTCAAAGATATCGCGATAATCGGTCGCAATATTATACGAACCAAATTCACCATTGAGCAGCGAGTCGCAAAGGGTTTCGCATTGAGCATACATGTTAGTCTTAATGAACACCTCCGCATTGAGCAGCAGACGCATCTTCAGCATCCTGTTCATCGCTTGGTTCATGCGGTTACGGGTAGCGTTAGAACCATCCTCTTTGCTTAAGCTCGGGCAAGCTTCATCCAGTTCTTTGGCAATGAAGTCAAAGATTATTTTGCAGCCTTTGTCGAAGTCTGCATCCGCAGAACCCGGGACATCGGTGGTGACTTCCACGTTCAACGGAAGAGCACCGCCCCACAGCTCGAAGTTATTGTAGTAAGCCCACGCACGTAAGGTACGTACCTCTGCTATATAAGCATCAATCTGTTTTTGGGTCATACCGATAACTGCCGGATCGAGTTTCTGTAAGTCGTAGATGAGTTGGTTACAAAGCCCGATAGTCTTCCACGCTTTTTGCCAAGCTTGAAGGACGATCTTAGCCTCGGAAGTCCATGTTTGGGTAGAAAGAACAAACTTCAGTCCTTCGTCCCAGCCCCAACCGCCGGCGTTCCAAGTACGCCAAGCTATCTGGTCGGCAGAGAACTCATTGAGATAGAAGAAGTATTCACAGAAACCGTAAGCGGCTTCACCATAGATAGCGGATACGGCTCCCTTAACACTCGTTTCGTTTTGATAATAAACGGTGGCATCAATATTAGAGAAATTCTCCTCTGTAAGGTCGGTACAAGCAGCGAGAGACAAAAGAATCGCTAAGCTGAAAGACCACGAAAGATATTTTTTCATAATTACTTAAGATTAAGGGTTAAACCAAGAGAAATTTGTGTAGCGGTAGGATAAGCACTGCTTACATCTACGCCGGGAGTAATACCCGTAGAGGGAACAATCGACGGATCATTGCCCGAGTAACGAGTGATGGTAGCGATGTTCTTTGCCGTGAGACTAACGCGGAAGCTATCAAACGCTTTGGCTTGCGGAGCACGTACGGTATAACCGATGGTGATATTGTCGAGTTTGAAGTAGTCTCCTCTCTCTAAGAAATAGGAGGAGATAACGCCGCCACCCGTCTTGACATCCTTATTCTCTAAGTATGCCGAACGAAGGACGTTGTCCGTACCGCAGCCTTGCAGTCCCATGCCATATTTGCGCATATTAAAGATCGAATAGTCGAACGCGCCGCGCCACATCATCGAGATATCCACATTATAGAACGAGAAACTGTTTGTCCAACTCAAGAAGTGTTTCGGTGTACCATTGCCTATCTCGCGTTTCCATTGTGCATCGGCTTTAGAGGCTAACTGAGGCTCGTTATTGTTATCCAACACGAGCATGTTACCATTCGCATCATGACCGGCATACTGGTATCCCCAGAACGTGCCAACAAGACTACCTTGACGCAGACGGAAGAAATACTCGTTCGTACCTACACCGGGTTTTTGGTAAAGATCCACGTAGTCGCATTGGAAGATGTCGTTGCTGAGTTTAGTCAGTTTGGTGGTACCATAACTATAGTTAAAGCCCATGTTCCAGTTGAAGTTCTTACGTTTGCAGATATCCGCATTGAGGCTCACTTCGACACCTTGGTTGGTGGTCGTGCCTAAGTTCACTAAGATAGTCTCATATACGTAAGGGGGCTGAGGAGCCGTATAGGAATAGAGCAAGTCTTTTTGTTGGCGGTTGTAGTACTCCACCGAACCGCGGAAGCGATTCCAAAGCTCGAAATCAAAGCCCACGTTGAGCACCTCGTTCTTCTCCCATTTGAGGTCCGGATTAGCATTCGCCGTAGGAGCATAGCCTACTACCCATTGACCGTCCATGAAGTATTGGTCGAGTTGCCCGTATTGAGGAACGGATAAGTACGAAGCGTACGCGTCACGACCGGTAACACCCCAACTGATACGAGGTTTGAGGCTGGTGACAACCGACTTAGCCGGTTTCATAAACGAAGCGGAAGCTATCTCCCACGCGGCACTGACGGAACCGAAGTTACCCCACTTGTTATTCGTACCAAAACGGCTCGAACCTTCCCGACGGAAAGAAGCGGCTACGAAGATCTCGTCATTCCAGTTATAGTTACCGCGAAGGAAGAAACCAATCAGTTTATTACTGTTCTTCCACGAGTTCACGCCTGCGCGACCTTCGGTCAGGAAAGTACCCAAACCGATGTTGTTCCACAACGTGTTGTCGTATGCAAAATTATAGTTATCCATCGACGCCCCTTCGTTCAGACTTCTTTCCCAGCTATAACCCAGCAAGAGTTTGAGGGTGTGGTTATTGAGGTTGAGGTCGTAGTTACCTAACCATTCTACACGGTGGGTCTGATACTTGTTATAACTGATAGACGCGTGACCATTATAGTCCGACCAGAAACTCTCTGCCGACTTAGAGGAAGCGTAATAGTCCGATTTGAGGTCGTTGTATTGGAGGGCATAATTGACATTCGTTGTCAAGTTATGGTGCTCATTCGAATAAATCTTCAGTTTAAGGTCGGCATTGGCTAACAGATACAGGCGTTTCCCTTGATTAGTCACCTCTTTGAGGCGTTGAACAGGGTTCGTGGCTCCTGTAGCATTCACGGGTTGATAATACGAACCATCCGCGTTATAAACGGGCATAGTCGGGTTCATCTGTAAGGCATTATCCACTTGACCGTCGTCACCCCAGTTCTCATCTACTCGACGAGCCGAGAGGTTAGCCGCTATAGTGAGATAATCCTTGGCGAACTTCTGCTCCACTGCAAAACGACCACCGTACTCACGACGAGCGGAGGCTATATCTAAGCCTTTGGCATCCTTGAAGTTCAGACTGGCGGAATAGAAACCGCTCTTCGTTGCTCCGTTAACAGCCAGATATTGGTTGATATCGTAGGTAGCCGGCTTGATAATCTGACTATACCAATCGGTGCTCGCACCAAAATCCGTTCCACGACGAGAACGACGGAACTCATCAGGCGAAAGCACTTGTGGATGATCGTTCGCTACGTTAGCGGCGAAATACGAGTCGTAGGTCACCGTGAAATGTCCGGCATCGTTACCCGCGCCCTTGCGCGTAGTAATAAGGATAACGCCGTTGGCACCGCGAGTACCATAGATAGCTGCCGAACCGGCATCTTTAAGAACCGTGATACTCTCAATATCTTGCGCAGCGATATTGCGGATATCGCCACCTGCTATACCATCAATAACGATGAGGGGACTATTGCTACCCGTGATAGAACCGGCACCGCGAATCTGAAGGTCAGACGAACCGTTCGGGTTAGCCGCAGCCGTGGTAACAACATTCAGACCAGCCACTTTACCGTTGAGCATCTCCATCGCGTTGTTCATGGCTCCTTGCGTAAACTGTTTGCGATCAATCTGAACAATACTACTGCTCAGTTCTTTCTTACTCAAACTACCGTAACCCACAACGATCAATTCGTCCATCGCAACGGAGGCTTCTTGCATCGTGATGTTGATGGTCGTACGACCCTCTACAGGAACGATTTGGGTTTCGTAACCGATGTACGAGAACTCCAAAACAGACTGACTGGAAATAGATTCAAAAATATAGACACCGTCATAGTCCGTTACCGTACCATTTTCTGTCCCTTGAACGACAACTGTGGCACCGATAACCGGTTCACCAGAGGCATCTACCACTTTACCTTGAATCTTAATGGATTGTGCCGAAATAGCGCTACAATAGGCGATACAGAGCAACAACAACCCACTTCGTAAAAGATTTGTGATGCTTTTCATGATTGTTAAAAATTAAAAGTTAGTTTTAAATTTTATACAAAGTTAAGCAAAACCTTTTACATAGCAAAAAAATATGAAAAAAATATAGATAATTTACAAGGTAATTAACTCAGGAAAGCGATATTGTTTTCTAATTGCGCTACCGAACTGGCTCCGATAAGTACGGACGTCACTCCCTCATGATTGAGCAACCAACGAAGGGCGTACTGACTAAGGGTCAAACCTTGGGCTTGTGCCTCTTGGTTGAGTTGACGAACGCGCGTGAGGTATTCCTCCGATATATCCGCACGGTGGAGGAAGACCTCTTTCGTGGCACGGCTACCTTCGGGAATACCATTGAGGTAACGGTCGGTCAGCAGCCCTTGCGCAAGCGGCGAGAAACAGATAAACCCGTGACCGAGTTCGCGAGCGACGGGCAGGTTCTGCTCAAGGGTCTCTTGGAAGAACATATTTGCCTTATACTGTCCTATGAGGCAAGGCACATGTGCCGCAGCCAGATAAGCGCAGATAGCGCGTTGTTGTTCAGCCGGATAGTTACTGATACCCACATAAAGGGCTTTGCCCGAACGAACGAGTTGGATGAGTGCTTCCGCAGTCTCCTCGATAGGCGTGTTTGGGTCGTAACGGTGGGTGTAGAAGATATCGACATAGTCGAGGTGCATACGACGCAGCGACTGGTCGCAAGAGGCGATGATATACTTGCGTGAACCACCATCGCCGTAAGGTCCGTCCCACATACGATAGCCGGCTTTGGAGGAGATAATCATCTCGTCGCGGTGAGCCGCTAAGTCGGACTGAAGGACGCGACCGAAGTTAATCTCCGCAGACCCGGGTTCGGGTCCATAGTTATTAGCAAGGTCAAAATGAGTGATACCCCTCTCCCACGCGTGGAGAAGGATATCACGGGCATTATCATAGTTATCGACAGAGCCGAAATTATGCCATAGTCCGAGGGAAACCTCGGGAAGATATAGGCCGGAATGGCCACAAAGGCGGTAGTTCATTAACCGTTGACTTTAGCCATGTGAGCGATGAGGTCGAGCACTTTGTTGGAGTAGCCAATCTCGTTATCGTACCAAGAAACAACCTTTACGAAGGTGTCGGTCAGTGCGATACCGGCCTTAGCGTCGAAGATAGAAGTAAGGGTGCAACCCAAGAAGTCGCTACTTACCACTGCGTCTTCGGTATAGCCGAGGATACCTTTGAGTTCACCTTCAGAAGCCTTCTTCATTGCAGCGCAGATCTCGTCGTACTTAGCCGGTTTCTTCAAGTTAACGGTAAGGTCAACAACGCTAACGTCCAAAGTAGGAACGCGCATAGACATACCGGTCAGTTTGCCATTGAGCTCAGGAATAACTTTACCTACAGCCTTAGCAGCACCGGTGGAGCTGGGGATAATGTTTCCGCTAGCAGCACGGCCACCGCGCCAGTCTTTCATCGAAGGACCATCAACGGTCTTTTGGGTAGCGGTAGTGGAGTGAACAGTGGTCATCAAACCGTCAGCGATACCGAAGTTATCGTTGAGCACCTTAGCGATAGGAGCCAAGCAGTTGGTGGTGCAAGAAGCGTTAGAAACGAATTGGGTTCCCTTAACGTAGGTCTTCTCGTTTACACCGCAAACGAACATAGGAGTGTCGTCCTTCGAAGGAGCAGACATAACCACGTATTTAGCACCGGCTTGGATATGAGCTTGTGCTTTCTCTTTGGTGAGGAACAGACCGGTAGATTCAACCACGTACTCTGCACCTACTTCGTTCCAAGCGAGGTCAGCGGGGTTCTTGCAAGCGGTCACGCGGATGGTCTTACCATTGATGATGAGTTTACCGCCGTTAACGTTACCTTCAGCGTCTTTGAAGTCCTCAGCCTCGATAGTGCCTTCGAACTGACCGTGCATCGTGTCGTATTTGAGCATATAAGCCAGATACGTAGCAGGGCAAAGGTCGTTAATACCTACGATTTCAATGTCTTTGCGGTTTTGTGCAGCGCGGAAAACGAAACGTCCAATACGGCCAAAACCATTGATACCAACTTTAGTCATAATTGTAAAAATTTAATGGGTTAATTTATCTTGTTGTTTTTTAATTCACGGTTCACAATGCACAATGCATAGTGTTTTTCGCTTTTGCGAATGCAAAATTACAGAAAAATTTTCATATACGAAAGAGGAACGGCAATTTTTTTGCGATTTTTTTGCGTTTTGCTATATTTTGTTTGCATTTTGGGGTAATTCTGTTTCCTCTTGATTATTCTTCGCGTCGCGAGTTAATCCCTTTAACGCACCTTGTTCCCTCTCCGCTCGTCGGGGCAGTCTTGTGCCCCTTGCCGCGGGGCGTTCCCTCTCGCTTCTCGTTTCTTGTTTTTTGTCTTGGGGGCTTCTTCCGCCTTCTGCCAGCCTTCTGCCCGCCTCCTGTAATGGAACTCGATAGGAACCTGATAGGAAGCTCATAGGAATCTCATAGGAACCTCCATTGCACTTGCAAGAGGGAGCACAGAGACGTCAGCGTAGGATGACCGAACAATTCTGGCACCTTAAAAAAACATCGCAACCCCAAAAGGCTGCGATGTGGAGAGAGAGTTTATATGATTTACTTTAAAAGTAAATGATATAGGAATATTTATCTTACCTTTTGCCCAGCAGGAGTGTACTTAACACCATTCCGCTCGATGATGAGGTTGCCGTTGTGGAAGTATTTAGAGGCTTTTGCTCCATTACGAACGTTTTGCAAATCACTCTCTCCGCCTGTAGTGCTGAAGTTGCCTTTGTGCTCGGCAAGTGTCTTGCCTTCTGCATCGGTAGCGGTGACGCTATAGTTGTAGGCAGTGCCAGGATTGAGACCCGTTACCGTAAATTGGAAACCTTGTGCGGTAAGCGTTGCTGCCGGTGCTTGATGTGCACCATTGTGACCCGGAGCAGCAAAAGCGATATTTGTCAGTTGCCCATTAGCATTGAAGGTCAGTACACAAACTACTTCGCCATTCTTTGTGATAGTTAGCGTGTAGGTGTCCGTGTCATCGGTTATCGGCCACGTAATCGTTACATCTTGATTGGTTGGGGTAACGATAGGATTATCACCATCAATAGGCTTCTTATCAGCAGCCTTGGTGCGGATATCAAACCCATTCCAGTTCGGGTCAACTTGGTAAGCACGAATACTATTTTCAGGAACGTAGAGGTAAATGTATTGCTTGCTTAATCCGTCAAAGGTCGAGGTACAAACATTAGGTGTCACCTCTGCGTAAGACGTTATTTCCTCTATGCGAAAATCGCCTTTGAACGCATTACAACCGATGTCAGTTAACGATTTGCCCAAAGTAACCGTTTTGAGGTAAGTGCAATTCTCAAATGTCCACGATTCAATCCTTGTAATGGAATTACCTATAGTGACCGAGGTCAAATCGGTGCATTCTGTAAAAGCAGAACTTCCAATCGTTGTGACAGAATTGGGAATCGTGATTGAGATCAAACTGCGGCAATACATGAAAGCACAACCTTCAATCGTTTTGACGGAATTGCCGATGGAGACAGAAGTCAATTCTACGCAACTACGAAAAGCACTCTGTCCAATCGTTGTGACGGAATTAGGAATAGTCACTGAGGTCAAACCGAGGCAATACATGAAAGCATCATTTCCAATCGTCGTGACGGAATTGGGAATGGTGATAGAGGTTACCCCCTCGCACCAATAAAAAGCTTGTTCCCCAATCGTTGTGACGGAATTAGGGATAGTGACAGAAGTCAAACCGCGGCAATTATTGAAAGCATCCTCTCCAATTGTTGTAATTTCTCCATTACAAGTAATCGTACCTGTGCCATTACTAAAGGTATGTGAGGTTATCGCAGGACCAAATGTTGTTGTACCAACATCTAGGCTTCCGTAATAACCATCCAACTTCTCTGTTGCCATGTAGGTAATAGTGTTACTTGCCCAAAGGGTGGCGGTAGCGATAATAGCCACAAAAAGAGATAAAATTTTTGTTTTCATAAAGTAATTATTTAATTTTGCCTACTCTTCATCGGATTTTCGGCTTCTTCCGTTGTATTTATTTAATGTTCGTACGTATGCGCACAAAAAAAGCGTGAACTTTCGTTCGCTTCATTTGATTACTTGAGGTCATCGACTACCTTAAAACTTCAAATTACGCACAGAAAACTCACGCTGAAAACGCGAGCGTGCATAAACCGTACTTGAAGTTTTAATAATTACTGAAAGTTGTCGATGTTTTCAAGTAATCAAGTTGGGCTTACAACGCTATATTTTATATGTCATGCATCGCCTTTACGAT
>JAKSNE010000279.1 GCA_024400135.1 Paludibacteraceae bacterium | reverse complement strand
GGGCGAATCTTGTTTAACAATGGAACGGTAGCGTTCATAATTAGGATGGCGAACGAAACACCTTCGGGATAAGCACCCCACGTGCGGATAACCATCGTGATAACACCGATACCCACACCAAAGATGATCTTTCCCCAACCGGTCATCGGACTGGTCACATAGTCGGTAGCCATAAAGAAAGCACCTAACATCAGACCTCCCGACAACAATGTCGTTGCCATATAATGGCACGTGTCTATACCTTCCGGAACGATTCCCGTCCAAGAAGATATCGCTGCAAAGACGGCTACGGTAACAAGGATACTAACCGGTATATGCCATGTGATGACGCGAGTGATAATAAGTACCAAACCGCCGATAATCAGGGCGAAGGCACAAATCTCACCCATTGAACCGCCCATATACCCGATGAACATGTGCCAAAGGTCGGGCAGTTGTTGTAAGGTCTCTGAACTATGCGTCTTAATCGCCGTCTTCAATGCGGCAAGCGGGGTAGCTCCCGAAACGGCATCTACGTATTGCGTAGCAAAACCTAACGGACGTGGCCACGTGGTCATCTGTACAGGGAAGGAGATGAGCAGGAACACACGACCTACCAAAGCCGGGTTGAAGGGGTTTTGTCCCAATCCGCCAAAACTCATCTTACCTACTCCGATGGCAACGATAGCACCAATCACCACTATCCACCAAGGCAGATTAGCGGGCAGGTTAAAGGCGAGCAACAGACCTGTCAGGATAGCAGAGCAATCCAATAACGTGGGCTTGACTTTGAGAACGAACTTACTAATCACCCACTCGGTCAAGACGCAAGCGGCGATACTAATGGCTGTGGTGATAATCGAGCTCCAACCAAACGAGCAGATAGACACGGCAAAGGCGGGAACTAAAGCGATAATCACTAACAGCATATTTCGGGTCACACTATCTCCACTGTGAGTGTGCGGCGCCGGTGATACAATCAATGGTTTCATATAACTATAAACTAATTAAACTCTAAACTTATAAACTAGACGGCTACTCTAAACTCTAAACTCTCCACTCTCAACTATTTCTGGCTTTGGCGAGCGCGGATAATAGCCCCCACTTTGCCCTTACTTAATCGGATATAGTCTAAGAGCGGACGATGACTCGGGCACGTGAACAGGCAGCAACCGCAATCGATACAGTCCATCACGTTGTGTGCTTCTAACTCGTCCCACATCTCGTGTTCCGCATATTTGGCAAGCAGATACGGCTCCAGTCCCATCGGGCAAGCACTCAAGCACTTACCGCAACGGATACAGTTCTCGGGTTCGACACGACGGCTCTCGCTTTCGGGCATAAACAACAGACCGCTGATACGTTTATTCGCCGGCATATCAATGCTATTCATTGCGCGACCCATCATCGGACCGCCACCAATAATCTTACCCGTTGTCTCGGGAATACCACCTGCGAGAGCCACCACATCCGTCAAAGGCGTACCGAAACGGACTTGGTAGTTACCCGGATTGAGTAACTCTTTACCCGTCACCGTCATCACGCGAGAGAT
>JAKSNE010000278.1 GCA_024400135.1 Paludibacteraceae bacterium | reverse complement strand
ACCTTCGCTTGCGGACAATAACGATTGCGTAAAGCGCACGTATCTTCAATGATGCCTAAGAACTCCGGATGAAGGGTCGGCTCCCCATTTCCGGAGAAAGTAATAACATCTAAGGGCGCATTCTTCTCTTCCGCTGTATAGGCAAGAAGAAACTGCTCTAACGCCGTCTTAACCTCTTGTCTTGTGGGCAGATGAGGGTGCAAAACCGGCTGATTGAATCCGCACTCGCAATAGATACAATCAAACGTACATAACTTATCCGTTGTCGGCATAAGGTTTATACCTAACGAATTACCTAATCGGCGAGAGTGAATGGGACCATATACAATACGATCAAATAACATAGTCTATTAGTTTGTGATTACACGATTGCCAAGACGCTTACAAAACTCATTACGCAGTTGTAATAGCGGATTTAACTGTTTTAAGAGTTCGAGCTGCAACTCGGTATCTTTGTTGTTTTGGGCTTGTTGGATATCTTTTTCTAATTGGTTGATCTGTTTGAGAAGAATTGCATACTTAAGTTCTAATAACAGTTGAACCACGATATCGGATAGCCGTCGAGACTCTTTTTGAAAGAGCTTACTAATCTGGTATCGGTCTGCAATCAGATCAACAGCTAACGAACTTATCTCCACATCGGGGTGGAACTTAAAGAAGTTCTCTGCCGTGAAGTTCTCGTCATGACAATGTACCATATATTCGTCCGTCATCTTCTGATACAAACTATTGGGCATCTGAATCTGGTCTTGTTGCAAGTCACTAATGATAAACTCGCCTAACAAAACCGTCCTACCTTCGGAAACAAAAAGGGGCTGCTCGCCATAACGTACAATCAGTTGTAACAGGTTGCGGAAGTTCTCTGCAAACGTATCCGTAAATGCAATCGTTGTCCCTGCTTGTGGCTCGGGTATAACTGCCTCTAATTGCTTTTTCTCTTCTTGCTCTTTTTGTTTTTTGATAACCTCTTGATACTCTTCTCTCCGCAAACGTGCCACTTCTCGCAAGAGAATCTGTTCGGGTATATGCAGTTGGTCGGACGAGTCTTTGATATACACTTGCCTTGTGATAATGTCGGGAATCTTACTGATGGATAACGCCACGCTCTTAATCAACTCCGAACGTTTTTGCGGATCGTTACCGGCATCAGCTCCCAACGCCTGCGTCTTATATCGAATAAAATCAACTTGATTAGAATTGATGTATTCAATAAAGTCCGAAGCGTTATGACTACGCGCAAACGAGTCAGGGTCCTCGCCGTTGGGTAGCAAAAGCACCTTGATATTAAACCCTTCCTCAAGGAACATATCGATACCTCTCAACGCTGCGTGAATACCAGCCGCATCGCCATCGTAGATGACCGTGATGTTATTGGTAAAACGTCGTATCAGTTTGATTTGGGGTGTAGTGAGTGCCGTACCGCCACTACAAACAACGTTCTCTATGCCCGCTTGGTGCATGGAGATAACGTCCATCTGCCCTTCTACCATGTAACAAAGGTTCTGCCTTACAATCGCTTGCTTGGCTAAGAACAT
>JAKSNE010000277.1 GCA_024400135.1 Paludibacteraceae bacterium | reverse complement strand
ACAGGTGGTGCATGGTTGTCGTCAGCTCGTGTCGTGAGATGTTTGGTTAAGTCCAGCAACGAGCGCAACCCTTGCCTTTAGTTACTAATATTAAGTTAAGGACTCTAAAGGGACTGCCGATGTAAATCGGAGGAAGGTGGGGATGACGTCAAATCATCATGCCCCTTACGTCCTGGGCGACACACGTGCTACAATGGCCAATACAAAGAGATCTGAAACGGCGACGCGGAAGAAATCTCATAAAGTTGGTCTCAGTTCAGATTGAAGTCTGCAACTCGACTTCATGAAGGCGGAATTGCTAGTAATCGCAGATCAGCCATGCTGCGGTGAATACGTTCCCGGGGTTTGTACACACCGCCCGTCAAACCATGAGAGCTGGTAATACTCGAAGTCGTTATCCTAACCGCAAGGAGGGAGACGCCTAAGGTAGGACTGGTGATTGGGGTTAAGTCGTAACAAGGTATCCCTACGAGAACGTGGGGATGGATCACCTCCTTTCTATGGAGAAAGCGTTAGATCACATTGCGTGTATCTAACATATTAAATTAACTATTATTTATCTAGACGATCTGGGAATTGACTTATTGGTGCATACTGTTCGGTTTTGAGAGATTATGTCTCTCAGACTTGTTCTTTGAAAACTGAATATTAAAAACATGTTCTTTCTGTCAAATGTTGTGGTTTCATAACACGAGACGAAGTTAAGACAATCATAAACCTTAAAAAATTTACGAAGTTAAGTTAAAAAGGGCGTATAGTGAATGCCTTGGCACTAGAAGGCGATGAAGGACGCGACTACCTGCGATAAGCGACGTGGAGCTGGAAGTGAGCTTTGATACGTTGGTTTCCGAATGGGGCAACCCAATATGAGTTATTTCATATTAATTTTTGGAGTAATCTAAAAATTGCGACACGTAGGGAATTGAAACATCTTAGTACCTACAGGAAAAGAAAGATATTCGATTCCGTCAGTAGCGGCGAGCGAAAGCGGAAGAGCCTAAACCACCCTTTGGGGTGGGGTTTTGGAGCGCGATGTGGTATTGGTAACGGTAGCTGAACGACTTGGGAAAGTCGGACATAGAGGGTGATATCCCCGTAAGCGAAACCTTTAACTAGACCTAGCGATTTCCGGAGTACGGCGGGGCACGTGAAATCCTGTCGGAAGATATGCAGACCACTGCAAAAGGCTAAATACTCTCTAGTGACCGATAGTGAACCAGTACTGTGAAGGAAAGGTGAAAAGAACCCCGGGAGGGGAGTGAAAAGAATCTGAAACTATATGCTTACAAAAAGTCAGAGGCCGTTAAAGGCTGATGGCGTGCCTATTGAAGAATGAACCGGCGAGTTATGTTGACATGCAAGGTTAAGCTGTATAAGTGGAGCCGTAGCGAAAGCGAGTCCGAATAGGGCGATTAGTATGTTTGCATAGACCCGAAACCCGACGATCTATCCATGAGCAGGTTGAAGGTGGAGTAAAATCTACTGGAGGACCGAACCGACGTTCGTTGAAACGCCCGCGGATGACTTGTGGATAGG
>JAKSNE010000276.1 GCA_024400135.1 Paludibacteraceae bacterium | reverse complement strand
TATCAACCATGAAAAAACTATTTTTTATAGCCTTAGCCGTTTGGGCTTGTTATAGCTGCAAACCCACAGAACCACAAGAGGATAACACCATCTATGGAACAATCATTAAACAGTTCGCTTCGCCCGAAACACAACAAGCCATTGCAAGCATCGACCCCGCCGATAAAGAATATTGCGAGGAGAAGAACTGGGCTTATATTGAGGCAGGACTGAATGCCCGCGGTGCGGACTGGACGGTCGATCCCAGCCTATATGCTCACGTGAAACATAAAGTGAGTTCCTTTACCTGTGGCGGCTACCAAGTCTTCACAATGGGTGCCGACAACTATGACGCCATCATCATCTTTGTTCACGGTGGGGCGTGGATGTTTAATATCAAAGCCGGACATTTCACCATCTGCGACGATCTGATTACGGCTATGCCCAAAGCCAAAGTGTTTATACCTATCTATCCGCTCGTTCCACAAGCGAACTGGAAACCCACTTTTACGTTCCTTTGGGAACTCTACCAACAATTAGTAGCCGAAGGCAAACCAATCTATATCATGGGCGATTCTGCCGGCGGAAACATCGTCCTCGCTTTCTGTCAACACCTTAAAAATGAGGGCGTAACGCTGCCCTCTAAGCGTATCCTGATTGCTCCCGTTTCGGACGGACGCGTTGCCGATGATGGGCTGGAAGAAGTAAACCAAAGAGACCCCAGTCTCACCCCCTTTATCTGCCGCAAAGGAGCAAACCTATGGCGCGGCGATTTAGAGGTGACGGATTGGAGGATTTCTCCGCTATTAGGTCCGCTGAATGATAGGATCCCGACTCTCATCGTACAAGGGACGTACGATATTCTCTCGCTACAAAACACTAAATTATACAATGCGCTCGTCGCGCATAAGTGTCACACTACGTTACTCTATGGCGAAGGACTAATCCACGTTTATCCGGCTTACAACTTCCCGGAATCTGTCGCCGCTCGACAGTATATGGCTGAGTTTTTGTTGAAATAAAACCACACACTGCCATAGCAAGTCCTGTAGCGCAGCATCTACGCACGATCTACGGAGCATCTTTGCCCCTGGCGCACCCACACAGCATCTTTGCCTCTACGACGCACTTACAAATCCTCAACATCGTAAAAAGTAAGTTTTTTGTACGATTTTTGGTAAAATATTTGCACATATCAAAAAAAAGCAGTACCTTTGCAGCGATTTTCGACTATTAGCCTCTGACGATCAGGAATAGGGCTTATTAAGAAGCGCCGAACGTAGTGTATGCTAAAGCCATTAACACCATTAAAGATTACTGAAATGGATTTATTGAAAATTGCCGAACAGGCATTTGCTGGTGAGAAGAAAGAATTCCCAGCTTTTGCAGCCGGAGACCAAGTAACGGTTGCTTATCGTATTAAAGAGGGTAACAAGGAGCGTATCCAAGAGTTCCGCGGTGACGTGATCGCCATCAAGGGTTCTGAGGACAAAAAACGTTTCACTGTTCGCAAGATGTCGGGTAACGTAGGTGTAGAGCGTATCTTCCCTATGGACAGTCCTTTCA
>JAKSNE010000275.1 GCA_024400135.1 Paludibacteraceae bacterium | reverse complement strand
ATGCCTTGCCAACCGATTGGCGAGATTACCCGCAAAGGAACATTAGGCAGTTACTACTCCATCAAGGACTACTGCGACATCAACCCAGAGTTTGGAACGAAAGAGGACTTCCGTCATTTCGTTAACACAGCGCACGAAATGGGCTTTAAGGTTATCCTCGACTGGGTGGCTAACCATACCGCTCCCGATCACGCTTGGACGAACAACGAAGGCTGGCACTATCGTGACAGTTTAGGTCAGTTGATGGTTCAATACGACTGGACGGATATTGCTAAACTCAATTACGACAACCAAGCCATGCGTCAAGCCATGTACCAATCTATGGAGTGGTGGCTCGACTCGATGGACATCGACGGCTTCCGTTGCGACGTAGCCGGCGAAGTACCGACTGATTTCTGGGATTGGGCAATGCCTAAACTGCAACAGAACCGTCGTCCTCTCTTCACCTTGGCTGAGAATGAGGACAAAGCGCCCGAACTCTGCGTGAAGGCGTTTGACATGTACTACGGCTGGACGTTGCACCACCTCATGAACGAAGTGGCGCAAGGTAAGAAAACCGTCAATGACCTCTGGGCATATTTCGCTCAAGCCGACACTTTGCAACCGCAAGCTATTCGCATGAACTTCACTTCCAACCACGACGAGAATAGTTGGAACGGCACCGAATACGAGCGCATGGGTGACGCAGCTCATCTCTTTGCTGCCTTCACGTATATCGTTCCCGGTATGCCGCTTATCTATACGGGTCAGATCTCGGGTAATCACCATCGTCTGCAATTCTTTGAGAAAGACGTTATCGACACGCCGGCTGAGGGTCAAGCACCGGAATTTGCGTTGTACGCTAAACTGAATGCTTTCCGCAAGGCAAACAATGCCCTTTGGTCGAATCCGAATGGCGCACCGATGTATCGTCTTGATGTAGATAATGACGCTATCTTTGCTTGCGTTCGTCCGGCAGAGAATAACACGGTCGTAGCGATAATGAATATGTCTGCTGAGGAGCAAACCGTTCATTTGAACATGGGTGAATACGCAGGCGAATACACTTGCCCTTGCGGCAAAGCCAAGACTTTGGCAGAGCAAGAGACGTTGACGCTTCAACCTTGGCAATACAAACTCCTTCGCAAATAATCCATGCGCGGACGCTTGCTTATATCTTTGTTGATGGTTGCAAACCTAATCTCTGCTACCGTTTATATGGGTCGGGTGACCGATCGTAACGGACAGGGGTTAGGTTATGCCACTGTCTATCCTATCAATGACCCCGTGGCGGGTACAGCTACCAACCACGAGGGTTATTTCTCTTTTGAGACTATCCTCGCGCCTAATAGCCAGATTATTATCTCCTATATCGGCTACGAGAAACAGATATTAACCCTACCCGATTCCCAATCCATCAATACATCATTCAGCGAAGCGGTTCAATCCATCATTCCGGACACGGTAGTCTTCCCCACGATAGTGTTAACCGAGCAGCCCATCGGGCTTGAAGAGATGGTAGTCTCAGCCAAAAAACCTAAATACGCTAACAAACGCAAACAGATGGC
>JAKSNE010000274.1 GCA_024400135.1 Paludibacteraceae bacterium | reverse complement strand
TCGCTATGGAACTTAATTCTCACCAGTCTCACGTGCAACTCGTCGTAGTAGTCGTACCCGAGTTCTTCCATCGCGGCTTTGATGTTATCGTTATCGGCGGCTTTGAAGTAGTCGTAGATATCGGCAAGCTCGTCGGGATCGACCACTTCGTTGATGAAGTAGTTGATATTGAGTTTGGTGCCGCTATAGACGATGGCTTCAATCTCTTCGAGCATCTCGTCCATCGACATTCCCATTGATTCGGCAAGGTCGTCAAGGGCAACGCGACGGTCGATAGCTTGGATGATGCTAATCTTACGTGTCGAGTCTTTGGCAACGGTTCTTACGCGCAGGTCTTCGGGACGGATAATCTCGTTTTCTTCGACATATTCTTTGATGATACGGATGAACTCGTCCCCATAGCGTTTGGCTTTACCCGCACCCACACCCGGGATATTTTGCAACTCCTCCATCGTGATGGGGTAGGTGGTTGCCATAGCCTCCAGAGAGGGGTCTTGGAAGATGACGAACGGGGGAACGTCCATCTGCTTACTGATTTTCTTTCTGACATCTTTGAGAATGGAGAAAAGCACATCATCGGCTGCGGCACAAGCGATACCGCCAATGGGTTCCAATATCTCTTCATCGTCTTCGTCGGTAACCTCGATGGGTACTTCAAAGCGTCCGCCTCGTTTGAGGAATTTCTTACCATCGTTCGTGACTTTGAGGTCGCCGTACGACTCGATGTCTTTTTGGAGATAGCCAGCCAACATCGCTTGACGGATGATGGCGTGTAGGAGAGTTTCGTCCTCGTCTTTGGCGATACCGAAGTTCTCCAGTCCGTCGTGGTGATAACTGATGACAGCAGCCGTCTCGTTGCCGTGAAGGATATCGACGATGTGTTCGGCTTTGAATTTCTCGTTGAGCTGAATGATCGTCTCCAAAGCGATTTGTAGCAGTTCGGTACAATCTTCCATGCGGTAGGTCTTGCGGCAGTTGTCGCAGCAACCGCAGTTGTCCTCGTCGTACTCCTCACCGAAATAGTGCAGCAGTAACTTACGACGGCAGATGGACGACTCCGCATATTGCTGTGTCTCAAACAGCAGCAGGTTACCTATCTCTTGTTCAGCAATGGTCTTATCGCGTTGGAACTTACGCAGACGCTCAATATCCTTGGGGCTGTAGTAGCAGATACATTGTCCTTCTCCGCCATCGCGACCGGCACGACCGGTCTCTTGGTAGTAGCCTTCCAACGATTTTGGGATGTCGTAGTGTATCACAAAACGCACATCGGGCTTGTCAATACCCATCCCGAAGGCGATGGTAGCCACGATGACTTGACATTTCTCCATCAGGAAAGCGTCTTGGTTCTCGGTGCGCGTGGCAGCGTCCATGCCGGCGTGGTAGGGTAGTGCCGAGATATTGTTCACTTGCAACGTCTGCGCAAGGTCTTCCACTTCTTTGCGGGCGAGACAGTAGATGATACCCGACTTACCGTTCATCGAACGGATATAACGGACAAGGTCTTTATCCACATCTTCCGTCTTGGGGCGTACCTCGTAATAGAGGTTCGGACGGTTGAA
>JAKSNE010000273.1 GCA_024400135.1 Paludibacteraceae bacterium | reverse complement strand
ATCGCTGTTAATGTGTTGGCTAACGAACAACACGAGTATGTAGATTTAGGTTTGCCCTCCGGAACGAAATGGGCGACGATGAATGTAGGTGCTGATAGCATAGAAGGGATTGGCGCGTTCTTCGCCTTTGGCGACCCTACCCCCGATTATATTACCCCCGGCAAGACTACGGGTTACGAGCGTTCTTTTGACTGGGCTCATTATAGATGGTGTGCTGCGGATGAAAAAGAAGGTGATTTCCGTTATCAGATGACCAAGTATTGTCTCAAATCCGACTATGGTTATAAAGGGTTTGTTGATGGTTTATCCACTCTTTTACCCGAAGACGATGCTGCCACTGTACATTGGGGAGCGCAATGGCGCACACCGACGCTGGACGAATATATGGAATTGGAAAACAATACTACTTTTGAGATGGTGACACAAAAGGGCGTTTATGGCCTTAGAGCGACCAGCCGTGTTCCCGGCTACGAAGATAGGTCTATTTTCTTCCCTTGTGTAGGTGTTCGCGATAGCGGGAATTGGCATTGCTTGGACGCGCACGATACCATTGCCTATTACATGACTGCTACCTTAGAAGAGACCATGTCCTTTAAATGCGATTGTTTCGTTTTTCCTGACGATATATATAATATAATCAGTAACCGTATCTATGGGTCGAATGTACGTCCTGTTTATGTGGATGCCGGCGAACACCGCACCGCAGTGGACCTCGGTCTTTCCTCTCTTTGGTCGGTGGTTAATATCGGTACCACGTTCTTTGACCGTCCCGGATGGTATTTCCCTTGGGGCGAAGCCGAACATGTTTCCGGCAAAGACGCTACATGGGAGAACTATAATTATGGTACCGAAAATAACCTCACCAAATATAACAACAATCCCGATTATGGAACAGTGGACGGGAAAGTGGTCTTAGATATAGACGATGATCCGGCAGCTTATAACTGGGGTGAAGATTGGCATATGCCCGATACTGCCGATTGGAACGAACTGTACACGCAGTGTACTTGGACATGGACCGAGATGCAGCAATCTTCCGGATATTTGATCCAGAGTAAGGTTCCTGGCTACGAACAGGCACAGATCTTCCTTCCAACCTCCGGATATCATGAGGAAATCTATTCTGTCAAGTCTAAAACAGATTTCTATTATTTTACCAAATACTTGAACCAAGCCAACCCCAATCAGGCAATCTCCGTTCACTTCTCTAAAACCGATCCTATGACCATAGGTGCCGATGACCGTTATCTGGGTTTTGCTTGCCGTCCGGTGAAGACGAAGCCCGGCACAGACCTTCGCCAAATACGAGATACGGCACCAGGAGGGCTAAACGAGAAACAGAAAACGGGATACAGGAAGATCTTGAGGAATGGTCGATTCGTCATCGAAGCCAATGGGGGTTGCTATGACGCATTAGGTCAAAAAGTGAGGTGATTTTCGTGCAAAACACATCTTTTTGCCTAAAAAAAGCAAATATTTTTGCATATATCATTTTTTTTGTGTATCTTTGCCGTCCAATTTGCGTGAGTGGGCGTGTGCCTGCGCGTATATAAGTACGGACTTGC
>JAKSNE010000272.1 GCA_024400135.1 Paludibacteraceae bacterium | reverse complement strand
GACGGGAGTCCTCCCCCTCCGCAAGTTCCAATGCGTCTATTCCGCAGAATCTACACCCTCCTCTTCGGGGGGAGGCTTGGTAGGGGCTACGGGCTCCCTCGCCCCCGTCGTCGGCACCTTTGGTTTCACCCTCGCCTCATTGGTTATAAATCAAACTATAAACCTGCTAAACTCTAAACTAAACAACTACTCTACACTCTAAACACTCAACTCTAAACTAATATGATCGTTTGCGTCGCCGAAAAACCGTCCGTAGGACAATACATCGCTCACGTGCTCGGAGCTAACACCAAACATGATGGGTATTACGAAGGCAATGGCTATCAAGTCACTTGGACCTTCGGGCATCTCTGTGCCCTACTCGACCCTCACGAATATACCGACCAATGGAAAGGCTGGAATATGAGTTCTCTTCCGATGGTGCCTACTCGTTTTGGCATCAAAGTGTCGGAAGACAAGGGCGTACAGAAACAGTTCAACGTCATCAAAGCCCTTATCGCCCAAGCCGACGAGGTCATTAACTGCGGTGATGCCGGGCAAGAGGGTGAACTCATCCAGCGTTGGGTGTATCAGAAAGCCGGTTGTAAGGTGCCCGTCAAACGGTTGTGGGTGAGTTCGCTCACCGAAGAAGCGATTGCTGAAGGCTTCAAACAACTCAAAGACCAGTCGCATTACCAATCCCTTTACGAGGCTGGACTGATGCGCGCCATCGGAGACTGGTTACTTGGTATGAACGCCACACGCGCTTACACGTTGCGTTACGCGAAAGATAGACAGATTCTCTCCATCGGACGGGTACAAACCCCTACCCTTGCCCTTATTGTCAAACGGCAAGAGGAGATAGAGCATTTCGTTCCGAAGACCTATTGGGAACTCAAAACCGTCTATCGAGATACGTTGTTCAGTGCCCAACTCGAAGCCGAAGACGAGGACGATCACGCTATCACTTCGCTCGAACAAGGACAGGCGTTGCTGGATAGCATACAGAATCAGCCGCTTACGATTACGAGCGTAGAGAAAAAGAAAGGGACGGAGTTTGCTCCTAAACTCTTTGACCTGACGTCCCTGCAAGTGGAGTGCAACAAGAAATATGCCTTTTCGGCGGACGAGACCCTCAAGCTTATTCAGTCGTTGTACGAGAAACGTGTCACCACCTATCCGCGTGTGGATACCACTTACCTTAGCGACGACATCTATCCCAAAGTGCCCGCGACCTTAGCCGGCATTAAGGACTATTTCGAGGCAGTTCAACCGCTTCTTGGGCTGAAAGCCGATGGCAAGAAAGGTGCAGGCAGCCTGCCCAAAACGAAGAAAGTGTTTGATAACTCCAAGGTCACTGACCACCATGCTATTATCCCTACCGGTCAGCGCCCCGATAACCTCACCGAGAACGAACGCAAAGTGTTTAACCTCGTGGCATTGCGGTTTATTGCCGCTTTCTATCCCGATTGCGAAGTGAGTAATACGACGGTATTGGCTTCTGTCAAAGCCAATCAGTTGAGAGTTGAGAGTGTAGAGTTTAGAGTAGTTGAGAGTGTAGAGTTCAAAGTGACAGGAAGGCAAGTATTGGTTCCGGG
>JAKSNE010000271.1 GCA_024400135.1 Paludibacteraceae bacterium | reverse complement strand
CCCCTCAGCGTTTGGAATTTACCTGACAACTCTAAACTATCGCCGGAGGCGCAACTTTCAACTACTCTACACTCTACACTAGCCCAAAGGGCGTACACTCTCAACTCAAAGCCATTGGCTTTGTTCGAAGCCGGTATCTCTCAGCCCGGCGAGATGGAGAAACTCGAACGTATCATCCGTCCGACGATGGGTGTAGTTACGTATATCGGCAAGGAGCACGGCGAGAACTTCGCTTCGTTGGAGCAGAAACGCGAGGAGAAGATGAAACTCTTTGCGCATTGCGATACGGTCATTGAAGACCCAACGCACCAAAACGTACGCACTTGTGCCCTCGTGATGCGGGCACTCGGTTACGATGAGGATACTATTCGTCAACGTATCCTTGCTCAGACCCACGAGACCGTGATGGAGATTAACCTCACGAACCTCATTGATAACGTCCGTTATTTCCGTTCGCTGTTGCGGCCGACGACCAAACTGACTTGTATGGTCAAGGCGTTTGCCTACGGGTCGGGTAGTGTGGAGGTGAGCAAGGCACTGCAAGAGAGTGGGTTAGTCGATTACTTAGCCGTAGCCGTAGCAGACGAAGGAGTAGAACTGCGCCGAGAGGGTATCACGTTACCGATTATCGTGATGGATCCCGAAGTGGCTGCTTTGGATTTGATTGTAGAGAATAACCTCGAACCGAATATCTATTCCTTTGAGTCCTTGCACGCGTTCATGGCGATGGCGCAAGCCAAAGGATTGGAGAACTATCCCGTTCATATTAAGATAGATAGCGGAATGCACCGCCTCGGTTTCTACCGCGAACAACTCCCGGAGTTACTCTCAACTATCAACTCTCAACAACCCACAATAAGAATCGCTTCCGTGTTTAGCCACCTCGCCGGCAGTGACGAAGCGCAGTTTGATGCCTTCACGCGCGAGCAGATTGAGTACTTCCGCGACTGTGCCGATTATCTTTCAGCGCAGCGGTCTTTCAGCGATAGCGGTCTGCCAGCCGAAGGCGGTCCAATAAGGCACATTCTCAACTCTGCTGGCATCGAGCGTTTCACCGACTCGCAGTTTGATATGTGTCGATTAGGCATTGGGATGTACGGTTTCTCGTTCAATGGGGCTAAACTCAAGAACGTGTGTACATTAAAGACAACCATCTTGTCGGTTAAGACGGTGTCGGGTGGGGAGACGATTGGTTATGGTCGTCACACTACTTTGTCTGAAGATAGACGCATTGCGGTTATTCCTATTGGTTATGCCGATGGGTTTGACCGTCGTTTTGGCAATCACAACGGGGAAGTGTTGGTTCGTGGTGTGCGTTGCCCGATTGTGGGTAATGTATGCATGGACCAAGCGATGGTGGATGTGACCGAAGCGGACGCGCATGTTGGTGATGAAGTGATTATCTTCGGTGGTCGTTTAGACGAAGGGGATAAGTGTGCCGGTATCGCGATAGAGGAGTTATCGGATAAGTTAGAAACCATCCCTTACGAGATTCTCACTTCCGTCTCCCGCCGCGTCAAAAGGGTGTATATCTACTAATGTATCACAACCTTTTTCAGTTTTAATCAGGCTATTCTTT
>JAKSNE010000270.1 GCA_024400135.1 Paludibacteraceae bacterium | reverse complement strand
CGTCCAAGTAAGAAAAACAAAGCCAAACTGGCTCCTTACCTTGATCGCTTAGAGGTGGTGTGGGGAGATCTTACTTCGTACGAAGACATCTTAAAAGGTGTCACAGGTGCCGATATCGTGTTGCACGTAGGTGGCATGGTCTCTCCGCAAGCGGACTACCGTCCCGAAGCTACGCGCAGAACGAACCTCACCGCCGCCACGTATATCCGCGATGCCGTTCTCGCTCAACCCGAAGACAAACAGCCTAAAGTAGTGTATATCGGTTCCGTTGCCCAGATGGGTGACCGTCGCGAACCGCTGCATTGGGGGCGTGCCGGCGATCCTATCTGCGTGAGCGCCTACGACCACTATGGTATAACGAAGACGCTCGCCGAGCGTATCATCACCAACTCCCCCATCAAACGATGGGTGAGCCTGCGTCAGTCGGGTATCCTCTATCCCGCTATCTTGAAGAACTTTGACCCGATCATGTTCCACGTACCCGTTCGTGGGGTGCTGGAGTGGGCAACGGTAGAGGATAGTGGACGACTCTTAGAGCGCGTCTGCCGTCCCGAAGTGCCGCAAGAGTTCTGGAACCGGTATTACAATATCGGTTCGGGCAATGACTATCGTATCTCGAACTACGAGTTTGAGTGCTTACTGCTCAATGCTATCGGTTGTCCTAAACCCGAGAAGATCTTCTCGTCTAAGTGGTTCACTACGAGGAACTTCCATGGGATGTGGTATATCGATGGCGATGTGTTGGAGAACTATCTCCACTTCCGTGCGAACGTGCCCATCAAGGAGTATTTCAAGCAGATGGCTAAGTCGGACACCTTGCCCGGATCGCTACGTTTTGCCGTTCGCTCTAAACTCGTCTATCTGTCCTATCTCGTTCCGCATATTGTTAAGTGTGTGATGGGTTGTTTGGCAAATAGCTTCGAGCATGGTACACAATGGTGGATTAAGAACAACAAGAAACAACGCATCGCCGCCTATTATGGGACATTGGAAGCCTACAAGGCTATTCCCGATTGGAAGGACTTAGACCTCAGTCATAACTCCGAGACACCCGTTCTGCTTGACCATGGTTGGGACGAGACCAAATCCGTGGACGAACTGACGGATGAAGATTTGCAGAAAGTGGCAGCGTTCCGTGGGGGTAAGTACTTGGGCAATGACGAATGGGAGTGCGTCCAAGGGCATCGTTTCAAGGCTTCTCGTCGTCTTGTCTTACTCGGTGGACACTGGTGTCCCGAGTGCTTCCCTTATCCGTATAACAAAGAACTGAAACTCGACTTTGGCTTCCCGCAAACGGCTCGTCCGTGGGCTTGGGACAAAGAGGCGAAACGCAATCCGTTCTTTGCTCAGTTATGGAGTCCGTTGCACGATGCAAATGAGGATAATGTCTATGGTCCCGAAGTGTTTAATGGTTGGGAGAAGAAATAAGTTGATTAAGCATGTATTTTGATGAGTTAGCGCTGTCGGATGAAGTGTTGGATGCCCTTTGGGATATGCACTTCGATACGTGTACGCCTGTACAAGAGAAAACGATTCCTGTCATCCTCGATGGCAAGGACGTTATCTCGTGTGCTCAAACGGGTACAGGAAAGACGGCGGCGTATATCTT
>JAKSNE010000027.1 GCA_024400135.1 Paludibacteraceae bacterium | reverse complement strand
TACTCAATGGGGCAATCGTGATGATTCTCGTTCTCTGCACCACCGCTTCCTTTGCCACCGAATATGCTGCCAAGCGGTTGTCCTTACAAGAGGATGCCCGATTGGAGAGTGAACGTGTCTTAGACGATTGGCTGATGGGTTCGGTAGGCGAAGACCTGCATAAAGAACTCAAAGAACTCAGTAACCTCTCCTCCTTGCACGAGACCGAGATAGTGGAATGTGCCGACTGGAAAGAGGTAGAGACAATGGTGGAGCACACCTCTAAGTCGATTGCTATCTACCACGAGAATCAGCCGCTCAACACGATTGATAGGATGCTGATTGCCGTACCGCCTTACGCCGAGAAAGAGCACGACTTCATCTCGTGTTTCGGTCAGTTGCGTAGGCTCAGTAGTCAGATTGGCGCGAAAGTCGTTTTCTATGCCACCGAGCAGACGCAGACGATCCTACGCGCCCTCTGTAACCGTCCGGGTAAGTATTTGGCAGCGTCTTATCGCACCATCAACGAATGGCAAGACACGCGCAAGGTGATTCAAGACTTGGAGGATAACGATATGTTAGTGCTTATCTCCTCTCGCAAATCCACACCGAGTTATAACCCGCTCTTCACGCGTATTCCCGATATCCTGACCCAACAAGCAGCAACGCATAGTACGATGCTCATCTATCCCGAACAGATCATCGGTGGCGATATACCCGACCACTTACTCATGGATATCCCACAAGCCAGTGGTACTTGGCGCGTAGTCACGACCGTTAAACAGACCCTATATGAGTTATTTACAAAACTTAGCAAGGCTCTTCGCCCAAAACGTAGGTGATCAACTCCAACACTACACCTTCGTCTTCCCCAATCAGCGAGCAGGTCTTTTCTTTCGCAGAGACCTTGGCGTAGCCTGCGGCAAACCGACCCTCTCGCCGACGGTGCTCACCATCAACGACTGTTTCTATCAGTTCACCTCTACCAAGACGGCAGACCCGATAGACTTGCTCCTACGCATTCACCGTATCCACAACGAACTAAGACACCAACAAGGATTAACAGAGGAAGATTTGGATACGTTCCTTTTCTGGGGAAAGATGATACTGGGGGATTTTAATGAGATAGACAACCACCTCGTGGATAACCCTATCGGTTTTCTGCAAAACATCCGCGAGGCACACGATATAGAAGCCTCTTTCCAAACCGAAGAACAAGCACCGTTCGTTCCTTACCCGCCGTTGGATGTTATCTACCAACGCTTGCAGGACGAGTTGCGACAGGACGGACTGGCTTACGACGGAATGCTTCATCGCGAAGTCATTGAGGCACTGGAAGCCGGTCAAGTCGCTTGGCTGGACAAGCACCCCGACCAGCAGTTTGTGTTTATCGGCTTTAACGCCTTGACCCAGAGCGAAGAGCGACTGATGGTTCTCTTGCAGGAACAAGGTCGAGCCGATTTCTACTTCGACTACTCGCATCCGTGGGTGACGGACAAAGAGAACCGTTCGTCCCTGTTTATGGAGCATAATCAAAAAGTCTTCCATTCGCGTTATACCGTGCCGACGGGCGAAATACATTTCCCTCAGATTCACTGGATAGAACTGACCTCCACCGTGGGCGAAGCGCAAGAGGTACACCGTATCTTAAGCGAGTTAGAACGTCCTTTGCCCTTGACAAGGACGGCGGTCGTCATGCCGGACGAGCGGATGTTGTTGCCGTTGTTGCACACCTTACCCGAAGATATAGAAAAGATCAACGTCACAGCCGGTTATCCGTTGGCAGCCACACCTGTGTTTGCGCTTATACAGATCATCGCCGACCTACACCGTCGCAAGACCGAAGACGGCTTCTATTATAAGGACGTGAAGGCGGTTCTCGCGCACCCGTATATCCACCGACTGAGTTTAGAGGCGTGTGTGCGTATCCAAGAATCTATGGTCAAGCAGAACCTCATCTATGTTCCCGTTTCGTATTTCGAGAAAGACGAGTATCTGTCTCTTATCTTCTCAGACGACAGCCAACGCTGGCGCGAGATACTCAACCACCTTCCCGAAGACGCTTCCGAAGCCGTCTATAAGATCCAAACCGTCCTCAATCGAATAGATAAATATCTTAGTTCTTTAAACTCTAAACTATTAAACGAGACGACTTCTTTCAACTTTCAACTTTCAACTCTCAACTTAATGCTATCGTCCGAAACGATAGCCTACGTCGGCGAGCCGCTTGAGGGCTTGCAGATCATGGGTGTGTTGGAGACGCGTGCGTTGGACTTTGAGCACTTGATTATCACGAGTTTTAATGATGATATCTATCCCGGAAACAGTATTGCGAATAGTTTTATTCCCTACTCTTTCCGTTGCAAGGCGGCGTTGCCGACTTCCGAGCGTAAGGACGCTATCTTTGCGTATAACTTTTATCGCATGATTAGTTACGCCAAGGATGTATGGTTACTGACCAACTCTCGCTCTGACGAACAGCACTCCGGCGAGCCGAGCCGCTACCTCTTCCAACTGCAATACCAGTTCAAGCACCCCATCATCCACCACGTAGTTCAAAACAGTCTTTCAGCAACTCTCAACTCTCAACTCTCAACTCTCAACTCTCAACTAGCCCAAAGGGCGTCAACTACTCTAAACTCTCAACTCTACACTCTCAACTCATTTAGCCCGAGTGGGCTAAATTCGTACCTCCGCTGCCCCAAGCTCTACTACTGGCAATATATCCGAGGATTGCAAGAGCCGGAAGAGGTGACGGAAGAGATTGATCCGCGCGAGTTAGGTACGAAACTGCACCTTATCTTGCAGAACTGTTACGAGCCGTTTGTGGGCAAGGTGGTAGAGAAAGAGGATGTACAAAACATGTTACAGTCTCTGCCTGCGGGTGAGGACTTACTCTCAACGTTGTTGAGGGAATATGCTCGTCTTTTCCTCGAACGCGACCTCGCCTTAGCGCCTTTCCAATATATCGCTACCGAACAACCTCGTCGCATGGAACTCACCCTTAGCGATGGCACCATCGTCACCCTCAAAGGCACCATCGACCGCGTCGATTGCAGTCTTTCAGCCCGCATCGTCGACTACAAAACCGGCGGAGCCGAACTGGAGTTCTCTTCAATAGCTTCGCTCTTTGACCCGACCGATAGCAAGCGCAACGGGTACGCTTTGCAGACGATTCTGTATGCTATCCTTTATGGTCAAGGCGAACCACACATTTATGGCGTTCGGTTGTTAGCGCAAGGGGCAGATACGGCAGTCCATCAGAAAGGGCAATCATCCGTGAATATAGCTGAGATTAAGGACGAGTTCCTCGACCATGTACGCAAACTCATTCAAGAGATTCGCGACCCCGAAAACACTTTCCCCTGTACCGAGGACACCTACAACAAATGCACCTCCTGCCCCTTCGCCCCCCTCTGCGATAGATAATAGTAACCTGCCTATCGCTCACACTTTTTTTCGCAAAAGTGCATTTTTATTTGCATATATCAAAAAAAATCCGTATCTTTGCAGCGCAAACTGCAAAACGAAAACGATAAACCTATAATTGGATTATGAAAGCAACAGTATCTTTAGATGGAATTTGGGGATTTTTGCAATCCTTATCCCTATCGGCCAACAATAAGGTTTGGTTGGCTGATAAGTTGATTGAGTCAAGTCAAGAGGATCAAATAACTCTTAAAAAGTCTCAGCAAGAAAAATATGTACAAGAAAGCATGGGACGCGCGTGGAATGAAGCAAAAGAAGCGGAACATATTGGTCGCCCACTTCCTAATGCCTATGACTTAATTGCTCAATTGTAACTAATTCTTATGATAGTCAACATAACGTATATTAATGAATTTGCCAAGCAGTTAAAAGCGTTAGCAAAGAAATATCGTTCTTTGGCAGATGATTATGCAAAATTATTAGATAGTTTACGTATTGACCCTTTTCAAGGTGTTGAGATTCGGAAAGGTGTAAGAAAATTACGTGTCTCAATTACATCCAAAGGGAAGGGGAAAAGCGGTGGAGCACGAGTAATTACTTATTCAATAAATGAAGTAACTGACGAAGAAATCACCATTAAATTATTGGCTATTTATGATAAGAGCGAGATTGACAATATTTCTGAATCTTATCTTAATTGGCTATTAAAACAAATAACTGAATAATTAACACCACCCAGCCTATGATTGACCGGCATCGGTCGTGAAAGATATTTGCTTGCGGAGGCTCTCCGCCGTCTGGCAGACGTACCTGCCCATCGCTCACGAGATGTAAAACAGTGAGGACATATTAATTATCGCGTTTGCGAATTATTCGGCAATCCAAAATGTAGGAAGTTTTGAAATGTCAGTTGAATAAGTCAGCAAACGTCTACGTATTATGCGTGGGCGTGACTTATTTCTGACATGGGCAATTCCTACAGCCTTGGGTTGGAATAGGAAGCGCTCACTTTTTAATATTGTATTAAGGGAGATTAATTTGAAACAAAAAAATATATTTGTAAACATGGTATGATTTTTGTACTTTTTGTTGTTAAAATGAAACTACTATCATGAAAAAGTTTTTTATTTGTCTATTTTTGGCTGCTATCAGTAGCGCAACCTTTGCCTCTTTTGTGCGTGTACAGGACGATTTTTCAGGACAAAATCTTGACACTACCAATATCAAAGCATTTTTACAAGACAGATATGCGTTTGAAGACGGAACCGAATTGGTAGAACTGAAGACGGTTTCCGATAATATTGGCATGGTACATATTACCCTACAACAATATGTCGATGGACATGCTGTTGAGGGCGCAATTATTTTGGTTCATACCCAAGACGGTCTAATATCTTCCGTCAGTGGAGGATATATGGGTACATCTTCGGTCCCTTACTTTGTCGTCAAGAATAGACCTCGTAAAATTGCTCGTCAATTACCGGCAAAGAGCGTTGCTCAAGGTACCGATTACGTCTTCATCAGAATTGAAGATAAATACAGACCTGCATTTATGTACAATTCACCTGATGGCATGCATACCTACTATATAGATGCCGAAACCAATGAGTTGATTAAGACGGTAGATAATTACGTTTCACTAAATGGAACCGCAACAACTATGTATAGTGGAACACAAGCCATCAAATATACATATCAAGATGGTGAAAACGTGTTGTATGATGAAGACCGTAATATTTTAACAGTTGAAGCGAAAGATTTTGTGTCTGAAGGAAGCTCGGTACAATATTACACAAATTCCTCGTCTAAATGGGAGACAGGAGTGGTTGCTCAAGTAACATTGAATGTAATAGACGACGATTGGTGGTCTTCTATAGTAGACGGGAATCCAGAATTTTACATTAAGATTTTAGATGAAAAAAATAATGTTTTATACAAATCTGAATACTTTTCAATCCGTTCGTATATCATAAGGATTTTACAATATAGGACAATTTTCACTACAGGTAAATTAAAAATAGAATTTTGGGAAATGGATTCTGGTATAGAGGGAAATGAAGACGACAAATGCCCTGAATATCTAAATGTAACTCAAACGACACAAGGAAGATATGACTGGTCTGGCAAGCACACCTCTGGTTCGTTTGTGCTTTTCAATAATCCGGCCTATGATGTTCATTGGGGTATGGAAAAAACGTATGACTATTACAAAACTACGTTTAATATGAAAAGCGTAGATGGGAAAGGGGCACAGATTATAAACCTGGTCAATCCTAATGCTGATATCCCCTTATTTAAAGATAGCGGATTCCCAAATAACTCCTGCTCTATTTCTGTACTCCCAGGGACCTTTGTATATGGAATGGGGGATCTTATACAATTTGGTCCACTGGTTGCTATTGATGTCATGGCGCATGAATTCACCCATGCTGTGACAGCTGCTAATGCGGGACAAAATTTACCTGGCGAAGGTGAAGGCGGAGCATTAAATGAAGCATTTGCTGACATGTTTGGTTGTGCAGTTGAAAGGTCTGCAAAGGGAACTACAGATTGGGAAGTCGGGGCTGAAGTCAGTTTGGATGGTTCATGCATGAGGTCATTGCAAAACCCTAAAAAATCTACTAAAAATTTTCAACCAAGTCCAAATACATACAAAGGTAGTTTTTGGGACCCAAAATTAGAAGTACACACAAATGCCGGCGTTGCCAATTTTTGGTTTTATCTAATATGTAATGGAGGGAGCGGCACTATAGACGACAAAGGTGTCGAATTCTATAGTGTTTCCGCTATTGGTTTTGATAAGGCAATCAAAATCGCATACCAAACTTTACTATATCATGTAACGACTGAAAGCAATTTCTCTACCATTAGGGACGAAACTCTTGCTGCCACGAAAGAACTTTATGGCGCAAATTCTAACGAAGTAATTGCTGTTACAAATGCTTGGCATGCAGTTGGTATTGGCAAGAAATATGTTCCCACAAAATCAATCACAGTGAAAGCTAAAAAACCAACCACATGGGGAAACACAATCTCTGCTTGGGTATGGGAAGACGGAAACGCTGGGCAATGGGCTTCTTTGAAGAAGGAAGGAGACTGGTGGAGTTATAGCGCAAATACTAATAAATTGAATATTATTTTCGTGAATGGTAGCACTTGGTCAACCAATGCCAACCAAACGGTTGATATCGCATTGACTGATGACGCATGCATTCAACTCAATAGCAATGGTTCGAACAAGTGCAATTATAAACAAATTGACTGTTCTGATCCAACTCCGCCAACTCCTTCTAAAGAATTTTTTATAGTCGCCAAACGCAGTACCGGCAACTATTATTTCTTCACTCCCAACAAAGTTAGTGGGAAAGATCGCCTCATCGCTGTTGACGCAGGTACCTCTATTCGCTCAAAGGTAGATACAGTTAATACTTCCTCTGCTTATTTGTGGACATTGGAGGATTCCGGCTCCGGCAAACTGCTTAAGAGCCATAATGGTTCATACCTCACTTGCACCGAAGCCAAGACTGCCGCTATGGCTTCTACAGGCAAAGTGCTGAAGGTCACAAACAATACAGACGGAACCACAACCTTCTCTTATGCGGCAGACGCTTCAACCACCCATTATCTATCTTTGGCAAATGCCGGTAATGATTATTTTGTGTTCTATGCAAACACCAACCAAGTTACCCATTTACTGCTCATGCCTAAAGGCAATGGAGTAGCAACCAATATTGAGGATGTTCTTGAATCGCCTAAGCCAAAGAAGTTTATGCGCGACGGGCAAATACTTATTGAACGTTGTGATGGTTTCTACAATATGATGGGTCAAAAGGTAAGATAAAAAGAGCCTCACCCCCGACCCCTCTCCCGAAGAGAGGGGAGGAAAGACGGACGTGGCAGCGGCCGGATTTCCGATATATCGGTAACAGTGGGTGACCCGCATACAATGCGGGAACAATAGGACAAAAAACACAAGACTCCGCATGCAATGCAGAGAGAAAAAACATAACAACCGCTCGCGAAGGCTCGCGGTACAGAGCTAGGACTTCCTAGGTTTTCCTAGGGAGGACTAGGTTTTTCCTGTCAGTCCGGTACAGTCCCTCGGGCATCCCCTTAGACGAACGCAGTAATCACGCGGTAATCACGCGGAAATCACGCGGAGTTAGAGGCTAAAAGATAGTACTCAACCTACCCAAGAATAAGCCAAGAATAAGCCAAGAATAACCCAAGAACAACCCAAGAATAACCCAATACATAAAGTGGAGAAGCAGTAAAAGTTACTGCTCCACGCCTAAGACGCTGTACTTCTTCGCGTCACGAAGGAAGAGAATCTGACCGTTTTCCAATACTTTGGTGGAGGGGTGTAGAGAAGTAGAGGTGTAAGGGGACGTTAAATCCGCAGAAGAACGCTCTTTCACAGTCACTTGGCAAGAAGCCGTAAATCCGCCATCTTCGGTAGTGACAACAACCGTCGTTTCACCCAACTCCATCGGATGAATTCGGCACAAGTCATCCATCGGCATGAGTTGTAGCACAGAAGCGCCTTCGGTTCTCCATTTCACCACTTTATTCGTTGCCGATTCGGGCAAAACAGTACACGTCAAAGTCAGTTCTCCGTCCAAATAAATCTGTGCCAACGTAGAGTCTATCGTGACACCGGTTACATGCACCACCTCTATCGGTTTGGAGTGGCGACGAACATAGAACTGCGGCAACAACATCGTAGCAGACACGTTGGACGTGTAGTTGCAGAATCGCGGAGAACCGTTATTGTAATTAAACAAGATACGACCATTCTGCTGATTCGAGCTGGCGATGGTAGCCAACGAGTCAACAATATCAATCGTCCAAGTCATGAAGCCGCTATCAAAACTCATTTGTTTCACATTAATCGAACCGAGTTTTTTGCCTAAAGCCGTGGTTAATATCCACCATTGATCTTCTTTACTCAACGTAAAGATAGCCGCATTAGAGCCTTCGGGCAGAAGGATGAAACCGTTTTGCAGTTGTACTTGTTCGGGATTGAGATAAGAGGTTTTGGATGTGGCAGATCCCGTATTGGTTACACAATAATGAACGTCTTTATGGGTTGCTTTAATGATAATCTCGTCATCCGCTTGAAGCGTAGAGAAGTCCGTCAACAATTCAAAATCCTTCATAGGCATATACTCATCGGTAACGGTAATCGTAGATTTGGCAGTAAATCCGCCGTCCATAGTGGTAACGGTGATGGTTGCCTTACCGGCTGCCATTGCTCGCACCAGCCCCTTTTCGTTCACGAAAAGCACTTGCGGGTCGGAGGAGGTCCAAGTCACACGGCAATCCGTGGCATTCGTAGGCTCAATGGTTGCCGTCAGTTGCTTATACTCATTGGTTTTAAGTGTCGTAAAAGCAGGACTGACCGATACCGACGTCACATGAACCGTATCCAAGTTATTCGGGCGAAGACCGATGATAGCATCAAGATTCGAGGAGAAGTTATAATCATCTACCTCTAATGCCGATAAGGAGAAATAACCATTGCCATCGCCTTCCCAACCCCAGTTGATGTGAAACTTACCCTTATTATCGCGTCCATCGCACACAAACTCGTGACCACCTTCTTCCCCATCTTCACCCCCCATGATAATGGGACGACCTGCCTCTAAGTCTGCATTGAAATACTCAGTGAACTTAGTGATAGAGACCTTATACTCGGTGGGCGAGAAAGCCGATCCATAATACGAAGAATAGGTAGTGATAAACTTATCCACAAGGTAGCCAAAATGATCTACCAATCCATTCGCCATATCGTCTGTGTAAGCGCCACTACCTTCTGAGCTATATTCCATGTCACAAGCCACACCGGCATGGTACATGAGCGTTGCCACAGCCGTTTTTTGTGCGGAAGTAGTGGATTTTCCCCAATAGGCAGGTAACATATTTTCCCAATCGTAGGTCGTGTTTTCATAATCAACGGTCAGTGTTTTCTTTGTTCCCTTCGAGTTCTCCCATGTATAAGAATGTGTTCCTATGCCCTTTTGAGGATAGCACCACTTATACATCACTTGTGCCGCAGCCGTAGCTACACAGCCCGTCAACGAACGAGAGCCATCAGCATCCTTAGGACAGAGATTATTATACGGAGCCTCTTGATACCACGTAATCTCTTTGCCATTCTTATTGACAAGGAGCGGATCGATAGCCGTTGTCGCCATCGGAGCCTTAGCCGGAGCGTTGGTGTCATTGGTTGCCGAGATTGCTTCTTGCAAACGACGCAGCCAGAAAGCCATATTCGGGTTGATATTCGCATAATCCAACTGCCCATGGTCGGAATAACCTAAGATGTCTTCCGTGCGGTCGTCAGCACTGACGATGACGTACCCACCCTCGTTGGCAGTGTTGAAGATATAGAAAGCCGGTTCCTCGCTTTTGAACTTCATGCGTTGGTGAATCAACTGCATCGAAGCTGCCGTAGCCGGAGCCCGATGAGGTCCAACAACGGTCTCGTTCATAAACGTCGATGCCAAGGCTGCCGCTTGCTCTGCGGAGCGAGGAGCAGCGAGTAAAGACAAAGGACAAAGGACAAAAGATATAAAAATGATTGCTAATTTGTGATTTGTGATTTTCATAATTGTAATAGATCTTTCTGTATTTGTGATTTCAGTTGTTCAAGGTTATCAAAGTGTTTTTCCTCACGCACACGCGCAATCAGTTCTATCAAGACCGCTTGACCGTAAAGGTCGCCCTCAAAATGAGGAATGTGCATCTCGATAGAGTCGTTGATATTAAGCAACACTCGACGGAAGTTCCACTCAGCAACATACACTCCGGGAGCAGGAATCAGTTTGGATGGATCGACTTCAATGTTCGCCGTCGGGAAACCAATCGTGCGCCCAAGCGCCTTGCCATGCACCACTTTTCCTATCAGCGGATAAGCATAGCCCAACATCTCGTTGGCGCGTACTATCTCACCTGCCAAAAGGGCTTGGCGTATCTGCGTAGAAGAGATATGTTCATCAGAGGGCAGTTCGGGAAGATGTATGATGTCTAATGGGTGATTGGTGATTGGTGATTGGTGATTGGCATTTTGTGATTGTGGGCAGCCGAAGTGGTGGTCGTAGCCCATGATGAGGACATCGACATGGTAGGAATCGTGAAGCAATTGCGCGAACTCGTCCGCAGACATCGTGTGAATGAGTTCAAAATTAAAACGGAAGATCTCATCTACCCCTATCCCCTTGAGCATTGCCATACGTTCTTGACAAGTGGTGAGCAGAGCAGGAGACTTGCCTTGCAGCACTTTCTGCGGATGCTCGTCAAACGTCACAATAGCCGACTTAAGCCCACGCTTCGCCGCCTCCTCTTTCAATTGAGAAAGGAGGTATTGATGACCTAAGT
>JAKSNE010000269.1 GCA_024400135.1 Paludibacteraceae bacterium | reverse complement strand
TACCCGAACCTGACACACCCGTCACGCCTACCATCTTTCCCAACGGAAAACTTACATCAATCCCCTTCAAGTTATTCCCCCTGCACCCTCGCAACGTTAACAGACCGCCTTCAGCTGTCGGACCGCTATCGCTGACAGACCGCTGCGCTGAAAGACCGTTCGCTACGCTCACTGAAAGACTATTTTTGAGATAATTTGCAGTAAGGGTGTTGGCTTGCAGTAATTCTTCCGGCGTACCTTGGAACACCACCTCACCACCTAATCGTCCGGCACGAGGACCTATATCCACGATATAATCGGCTTGCCGCATGATCTGCTCGTCGTGTTCAACCACGATGACGGAGTTACCCATATCGCGTAGTTGTTTGAGCGACTCTATCAGCCGTTGGTTATCGCGTTGATGAAGACCGATACTCGGTTCATCGAGGATATACAGCACATTCACTAACCGCGACCCAATCTGCGTGGCAAGGCGGATACGCTGGTGCTCACCACCACTCAAACTATCCGACGAACGGGAGAGACTCAAATAACTCAACCCCACATTCAGCATAAACTCCAAACGGGTGCAAATCTCCTTCACTATTGGTGCCGCTATAGCTGATTGCATCGAAGAAAGACCGCTATCGCTGAAAGACCGCTGCGCTGTATGACCGCCTACGGCTATAAGAAAGTTATGGAGGGTTTTTAAGTCCATCTCCGTCAAATCCGCAATCGTCTTGCCTGCCAGTTTATACGACAGCGCCTCTTTGTTCAGTCGCTTGCCTTGGCAGTCGGGACACATTTGTCGCGTGCGTCGTCCACCCTCCTCCTCTCCTCCTATCAGCCCATCCGCCTCTCCGCCTCCATTCTCCTCTTCTTCAATATCGGGTGTCTGATAAGCGATTAGTTGTTCAAACCAGTTATCCGACCGAATAATCTCATCTAACTTCTCATTTTCACTTTCACTTTCACTTTCCACTTTCGACTGTAGCGTATATCCCAGCCCTTTACACGTCGGACACCAGCCCGATGGGCTATTGAAAGAGAACGAGTGCGGAGCCGGCTCGGGATAACTCATTCCCGTCACCGGACACATCAGGTTGCGGCTGTAATAGTGCAATTCATCATTTATCAATTCATCATTAGCCCCTTGGGCGATCAATCTTAAGATTTCCATCGTCCCATTGCCTTGCGTCATGGCTTTGTCGATGGATTGTTTGAGTCGGTCGGTATCCATGGTCTCGGGATTGGCGAGGCGATCAACCACGACCTCGATGGTGTGGTTCTTGTATCGATCGACTTTCATGCCATAGACTAACTCCATGATCTCGCCATCTACCCGAACGCGCGAAAAACCTTTGCGGCGGAGGGTGTCGAATAGTTCTTTGTAGTGTCCTTTGCGGTTATTGATGACGGGGGCAAGGAGCATAATTTTCTGTCCCGCATAGTCTCGCTTGATGATGGATAAGACTTGTTCATCGGTCAGTCGCACCATCTTCTCACCGCTCGCCCACGAATACGGTTCTGCGGCACGGGCATAGAGTAGGCGGAGAAAATCGTATATCTCCGTCACTGTGCCTACTGTCGAACGCGGATTGCGGGAGGTGGTTTTTTGGTCAATGGAGATAACGGGAC
>JAKSNE010000268.1 GCA_024400135.1 Paludibacteraceae bacterium | reverse complement strand
AAAAAACGAGTAAGTTACTAAGAGCGTACGGGGGATACCTTGGCTCTCAGAGGCGAAGAAGGACGTGATAAGCTGCGATAAGCCGCGGGGAGGTGCAAATAACCGCTTGATCCGTGGATTTCCGAATGGGGCAACCCACCCGCCGGGAACGGCGGGTATCCTAGCAAGGAGGCAAACCCGATGAACTGAAACATCTAAGTAGTCGGAGGAGGAGAAAATAAGAATGATTTCCCAAGTAGTGGTGAGCGAACGGGAAGGAGCCTAAACCGGGGATGTTACGGCATGCCCGGGGTTGTAGGACCTCGACATCGTGGAATCTTGAGAACCGGAAGGGTCTGGGAAGGCCTGCCGGAGAGGGTGAAAGTCCCGTATGGGCAATCAAGAGACACGTAGGGGTATCCTGAGTAGGGCGGGACCGGAGAAATCCTGTCTGAATCTGGCGGCACCATCCGCCAAGGCTAAATACTACTGAGAGACCGATAGTGGACAAGTACTGTGAAGGAAAGGTGAAAAGCACTTCGAGCAGAAGAGTGAAATAGAACTTGAAACCGTGCGCTTACAAGCGGTCGGAGCCCCTTCGTGGGGTGACGGCGTGCCTTTTGCATAATGAGCCTACGAGTTACCGAGGCTAGCGAGGTTAATCGCCTAAGGCGAGGAACCGAAGCGAAAGCGAGTCTGAATAGGGCGGTGAGTTAGTCTAGGTAGACGCGAAACTTAGTGATCTACAGATGACCAGGCTGAAGTTGCGTTAAACCGCAATGGAGGGCCGAACCGGTAAACGTTGAAAAGTTTTCGGATGAGTTGTGTGTAGGAGTGAAAGGCCAATCAAACTGAGAGATAGCTCGTACTCTCCGAAATGCCTTTAGGGGCAGCCTCAATATGGTATGACAGAGGTAAAGCTACTGATTGGATGCGGGGGTTTCACCGCCTACCAAATCCTGACAAACTCTGAATGCTGTCATATTAAATATTGGGAGTGAGGCTATGGGTGCTAACGTCCGTGGCCGAGAGGGGAATAACCCAGACCATCGGTTAAGGTCCCAAAATGCGTGTTAAGTTGGTATAACGAGGTCGTGTTGCATAGACAGCTAGGATGTTGGCTTGGAAGCAGCCATTCATTTAAAGAGTGCGTAACAGCTCACTAGTCGAGCGGCCGCGCATGGATAATGATCGGGCATAAGCGTACCACCGAAGGCGTGGGATTAGCAATAATCGGTAGGGGAGCATTCTATTCAGCGTTGAATCTGAAGGGGTAACCCGCAGTGGAGCGGATAGAAAAGCAAATGTAGGCATAAGTAACGATAAACAAGGTGAGAAACCTTGTCGCCGAAAGACTCAGGGTTCCTGATCAACGTTAATCGGATCAGGGTAAGTCGGGCCCTAAGGCTAACCCGAATGGGGATGCCGATGGCAACAGGTTAAATATTCCCTGACCTTCCAGCAATGAAAGTGACGGGCGAAGTAACAATACAGGTGGCGACGGAAATGCCACGTAGAGCCTAGCCTTCGGGCGAAGCGAGTATTGGGATTTGCTCCAAGAAAAGCGAGCTGGAAGCCCGTACTGCAAACCGACACAGGTAGTTGGGTTGAGTATACTGAGGCGCTCGAGTGATCCACGGC
>JAKSNE010000267.1 GCA_024400135.1 Paludibacteraceae bacterium | reverse complement strand
TGGACAACTACCTCAATACGCTCTTCATCCAGCGCGTGCTGTATGAGAACCTTGGTGGTGGTAACTCGGTTCGAGGAATGATGGCAAATCGTATCTTAGCCAAAGGTGTGGCGTATGCCAATGTAGAGTTCCGTTTCCGCGTGGTGGATTTCGATATCGGTCATCAACATTTCTTCGTAGGACTGAACCCCTTCTTCGACTTGGGTATGGTGACGCAACCCTATAAACTCAACGATTTGTCGATAGCACGAACCGGAAGGTCGTTGGCAGAGAATGTAATGCTGAGTGGTGAGGATTACAATCAATATTTCTCTAATCATGAGGAGTCGGATATCTATCGTCCTCATATAACGGCAGGTGTCGGTCTGAAGATTGGTATGAACGAGAACTTCGTTTTGTCTGCCGATTGGGCTATGCCGGTGAATGAGAAATATTACATGAACCAAGACAACAACAAACTCGCCAACTTCTACGTCAAGATGGGGTATTTGTTCTAATTGTTCTTGAAATGCAACTCTCCGTCTTTGAGTTCTACAATCATCGGTTGGGACGAATCGACCTTGCCGGCGATGATCGCCTTACTCAGTTCGTTGAGCACTAACCGCTGCAACGCCCTCTTGACCGGACGAGCACCAAAGGCCGGATCATAGCCCTCCTTGGCGATATAACCGACTGCATCATCGGTAACGCGAAGGTCGATATTGCTTTGCTCCAACATCTTATGTACGCGCCCAATCTGGAGCAGTACCACTTGACGGATGTCCTCTTCGCTCAGTTCACCAAAGTGAATGATATCGTCAATACGGTTGATGAACTCCGGCCGTACTTGTGCCCTCAGTTGCTCCTCCGTCAAGTTCGAAGTGAGGATAATCAGCGTGTTCTTGAAGTTCACCGTTCGACCTTTGTTGTCCGTTAATCGACCATCGTCCAATAGTTGCAACAGTACGTTAAACACATCGGGGTGGGCTTTCTCTATCTCGTCAAACAAGATGACGGAGTAGGGTTTGCGGCGGATGGCTTCGGTCAGTTGACCGCCTTCGTCATAGCCCACGTATCCGGGAGGCGCTCCGATAAGACGCGTCGCAGAGAACTTCTCTTGGTACTCACTCATGTCGATACGCGTGAGCATGTTCTCGTCATCGAACAGGTAGTCCGCTAACGCTTTAGCCAGTTCGGTCTTACCCACACCCGTCGTGCCGAGGAAGAAGAACGAACCAATCGGGCGTTTGGGGTCTTGCAGTCCGGCGCGCGAACGGCGGATAGCGTCACTAACTGCCTCGATAGCAGCCTCTTGACCGATGACGCGTTTGTGTAACTCGTCCTCTAACGCGAGTAGTTTATTGCGCTCGGATTGCATCATCTTACTGACCGGTATGCCCGTCCACTTAGCTACGATATCCGCAATGTCCTCACCCGTGACTTCCTCTTTGATTAAAGTGGTTCTTTCACTAGCCCGCAGGGCGTCACTTTCACTAGCCCGCAGGGCGTCACTTTCACTTTCACTTCTAAGGCTTTCTTGCGCCGCTTTGATATTCGCTTCGGCTGCAGGTATATCCTTGTAGCGCAGGCGAGCGACTTGCTCATAATTGCCTTCGCGTTCTGCCACTTCGGCTTGGTGTTTCATCGTTTCGATGTTCGCTT
>JAKSNE010000266.1 GCA_024400135.1 Paludibacteraceae bacterium | reverse complement strand
ACATCTGCAAGTCAATGCTTGCGTGGAAACTGTTTGGCAACGGCGAGACACCCGAGTCGTCGGGCAAGAAAGGTGACCACCTGATTGGCGACTACTACGTTCGTTTTGATAAAGAGTACAAGCAACAGATAGCCGAACTCATGGCTAAAGGTATAGACGAGGAGACGGCAAAAGCCCAAGCTCCGCTTATCCAACAAGCCCAACAGATGTTGTTCCAATGGGAGCAAGGCGATCCTGAAGTGAGAGAACTATGGGCAGAAATGAATGGTTGGGTCTATGCCGGTTTTGACGAGACGTACAAACGTTTAGGCGTAGATTTCGACAAGATCTACTACGAGAGTCAGACCTATTTGGAGGGCAAAGGCGAAGTGGAGAAAGGGTTAGAACAAGGCTGTTTCTACCGCCGCGAGGACGGTAGCGTATGGGCAGACCTAACGAAAGACGGATTAGACGAGAAACTGCTGCTGCGTAAGGACGGCACGTCGGTTTATATCACCCAAGACATCGGAACGGCTAAGATCCGTTTCCAAGACTACCCGATTAACAAGATGGTCTATGTCGTTGGTAACGAGCAAGAGTACCATTTCCAAGTGTTGTCTATCCTACTCGACCGCCTCGGTTTCCCATTCGGCAAGGAGTTAGTGCATTTCTCTTACGGCATGGTTGAACTGCCTAACGGTAAGATGAAGAGCCGCGAAGGCACCGTTGTGGATGCAGACGACTTGATGGAGAAGATGATTAGCGACGCGAAGGAGATTAGCAAAGACAAGGTGAACACCTTGCCCGACATCACCAAAGCGGAAGCAGACGACATCGCCCGCAAGGTGGGATTAGGTGCGCTCAAATATTTCATCTTAAAGGTCGATCCGAAGAAGAATATGCTCTTCAATCCCGAAGAAAGTATCGACTTCAATGGCAATACGGGTCCGTTTATTCAGTACTCGTTTGCGAGGATACAGTCGATCCTTAGAAAGTGTAGAGTGGAGAGTGTAGAGTGTAGAGAAGTTGCGCCTAACGGCGGTAGGTTAGAGTTAAAAGTGGAAAGTTTGAACGAGAAGGAGCAACTACTCATTCAGCGTTTGGCGGATTATCCGGCAGTGGTGAAACAAGCAGGCGAGGAGTTCTCGCCGGCAGTGGTGGCGAACTACGCATACGCATTGGCGTGCGACTTCAATTCGTTCTACCACGATTATTCGATACTCAACGAACCCGATGCCGCCATTAGAGACCTGCGTATCCTACTATCGTCTGCCGTAGCGAAAGTGCTGAAATCAGCGATGCAGTTACTCGGCATCGAGATGCCGGAACGGATGTAGTGTAGAGTTTAGAGTTTAGAGTTATGACAAACACAGAGATACAAACAATTAAGCAACGGTTTGGGATAATAGGCAATAACCCGCAACTGAACCGAGCCATTGAGGTGGCGGTGCAAGTCGCCATCACGGACTTATCGGTACTGATCACCGGTGAATCGGGTTCGGGTAAGGAAGTCTTTCCGCAGATTATTCACGCTTATTCCGGTCGCAAACATGGTCCGTATTTCGCAGTGAACTGCGGAGCTATACCCGAAGGCACCATCGAGAGCGAACTCTTTGGTCACGAGAAAGGTGCTTACACCGATGCCAAAGCCGAGCGCAAAGGTTATTTCGAGAT
>JAKSNE010000265.1 GCA_024400135.1 Paludibacteraceae bacterium | reverse complement strand
CTCAGGTGCAATCCGAACACCTGTTGTTAGGTATTTTCCGTTTAGGCGAGGGAGAGGCGTACAAAAAACTCGCCCAACTCGGTTGTGACTTTACGCAAGCCAAGGAACATTTAGACTCGTCTTTGGCGTCTTTGCCCTCGGATGTGTTAGAACCGGCTAAGCGCAGTGCGCAAGTCGAACGGATCTTGCGTATTGCTGATTCGCAAGCCAAAGCGACTCAAGCAGATGCGGTGGGAAGCCTGCATCTGTTGTTAGCTATCCTTCGCGAACACATCAATCGCGCGGCGGCTTACTTAGAGACCGAGTGGGGAATAACGTACGAGAGTGTGATGCAGTCTCAACCGCAATCGGCTCAACCGGCGAGGGCTTCGGCTTTAGAGGCAGATGCCGTAGAGGACGATAGGGAAGAGCAGGAGCCTAAGACGTTTGGCTCGAAACGCACGAACAGTGCCACGCCTTCGTTGGATAAGTACGGCAAAGACCTTACGCGTCAAGCGCAAGCAGGCGAGTTAGACCCTGTCGTTGGACGCGACGAGGAGATAAACCGTGTGCTACAGATATTGGCAAGGCGCAAGAAGAATAACCCTGTTCTCATAGGCGAACCCGGTGTGGGTAAGTCGGCTATCGTTGAGGGACTGGCGTTGCGTATCCAAGCCGGACAAGCTGAGGCGCTGAATGGCAAACGTATCGTCATTTTGGATATCGCTTCGATGGTGGCGGGTACTACGTACCGCGGACAGTTTGAGGAGCGTATTAAGAAAGTGATTGACGAACTCTATAAACATAAAGAGATTATTCTTTTCATAGACGAGATACACACGATTATCGGTGCCGGTAATGCTCAAGGTTCTTTGGATGCTGCGAACATCCTCAAACCCGCTTTGGCACGAGGGGAGATACAGTGTATTGGTGCTACGACGATTGACGAGTACCGCAAGTCGATTGAGAAAGATGGTGCTCTTGAACGCCGTTTCCAAAAAGTGATGGTGCAACCGTCAGGACTGGAGGAGACCTTGAAGATCCTCGAACGACTGAAAGCGCCTTACGGCGAATACCATCATGTACATTATACCAAGGACAGTTTGCGGGCTTGTGTCACCTTGTCCGATAGGTATCTCACCGATCGCGCTTTCCCCGATAAAGCAATCGACGTTATGGACGAAGCCGGAGCTCGCAAACATGGTTCGGGTGAGGTGCAAGAGGTAACGGTGGCGGATATTGAAGCGGTAGTGTCAATGATGTCGGGTGTACCTATGGAGCGCGTGCAGATAGGAGAGAAGGAACGTTTGATACAGATGGAGGAGCACCTCAGAGCCAAGGTCATTGGACAAGACGAAGCTATCTCTAAGTTGGTCAAGGCCATCCAACGTTCCCGCTTAGGACTGAGAGACCCTAAACGGCCGATTGGCAGTTTCTTCTTCTTAGGTCCGACGGGAGTAGGTAAGACTTATCTTGCACAGTGCTTGGCAGAGGAGATGTTCGGAACGAAAGATGCGGTCATTCGTTTCGATATGAGCGAATATATGGAGAAACACACCGCATCCTTATTGGTGGGCGCGCCTCCGGGATACGTGGCATACGAAGAAGGTGGCAAACTGACCGAAGCGGTACGTCGTCAACCTTATTCGATTGTGCTGTTCGATGAGATAGAGAAGGCGCATTCGGATATCTTTAATA
>JAKSNE010000264.1 GCA_024400135.1 Paludibacteraceae bacterium | reverse complement strand
ATCTCATTTTTTAATGAAAAAGTTTTTACTCTTTTTTGCAGCCGTAACGTTTGCTGCAACATCCTTTGCACAGGGTATTGTGCTGGAGCATGCTTTCACAGGTTGTGTATCACCTAATACTGTTATGACTACAGGTGCATTTGGTACTCTTCCTAATGTGACTGATTTTGGTGACTGTTTAACTTATGTTAACAATGGTGTTTTGACTTGGTGGGATGAGGATTATACTGCTCACACCGTAAATGTAGGAGATTATGATGCATCTGGCTATAATGAATCTGTCATTGCAGCACGCAACATTTTTACTAATGATAATCGTCTTTGTTTTCTATGTATGAAAAAAATGCCGGATGGTTATTGTGCTTATAGAGTTATAGACGAGTTTGGAACAATAATTGCCGATATTTATCACCCGTATCTTTCTGGTGCTGACGCCTACCTGACTTGGGTTTTTGGCGGCTATAAGCTTATATTAATCTCATATGAGCACAATAATCCGGATCCAATTCCCGGCCCTGAACCGGAAAATGCACCTTCTAGATTATCTGCTAAGCGTGTTGCAATTGAATCGGGTAATTTTACTACCTATGTTTATTCTCTTCCTGGTTTAGGCAGGACCGCAACTGGCAACAAGATTGTGCAAAGACACAAAAAAAAACTGAATTTGTCAAAACATTTTTCTGCTAAGGATCCTGACTTTTATCAATTCGATTTGGGCCACTGGGGAATCCTGCCGGGCAACTATAGTGCTATCACTCACGTTGATAGTAACGTCTATGCTATCGTGGATGATAAACGGGATGTGGATGGCTTTGCGCTGCTTACGCTGGATATCCATCCTCGTACCGGCAAGCTGAGGCATGCCGAACTGACCGAGCCGGAGGGGATGCTGGTGCGCCGGGAGCAGGGAGAGGGTACGCAGCGCGATTGCGAGGGTGTGTGCTATCACCCGATTCGCCAGACGTTTTTCGTATCGGATGAGGGTAGGCAAGAGATCCTCGAATATGGTAAGGACGGCTATCCGACGGGAGTAAGTCTGGATATACCATTGGCGATGCGTGCCGAGAAGATTATGAGCAATCGCGGATTTGAGGCGCTCACGTATGATACGGTCAGTCATCGGATTTGGACGACTACCGAGTACGCGCTACCTGCCGATACTGTAGGTATGCCTCCGATGGTACGTCTGATCGGTTATGCCGAGGACCTGCGCCCGGATGTGTCGTATCTCTATCCGCTGGATGGAGTGAAGTCGGCAGGCGAAGAGGGTGAGGGTGCCTATGGTGTGGCGGCTCTCCTGGCTATGGGTGACGGACGCCTTCTTGTGCTGGAGCGTGAGGCCTTCAAGCCACAACGGCAGAAGGCGAAGTCGTACGTCGATGTGCGCTTGTATATCGTCAATCCGGCTGGCGCTACGCCGGTGGCGCTGGACGCAGATATCCGGCAGACCACAGAGGCGAATGTGTTGCATAAGCAACTGCTGTACTCCTTCACGACGCATGTGACCAGCGTCGTGCCCAGCCTGGCTAACTACGAGGGCATGTGCTGGGGTCCTACGCTCAGCAATGGCAGACGGACTCTATTGCTAATTGCCGACTCGCAGAAGGGGTATGGCAATAAACTCTATCACCTCCATGATTATCTGGGCGTACTCGTTTTCCGCGAATAGATATAGGTGAG
>JAKSNE010000263.1 GCA_024400135.1 Paludibacteraceae bacterium | reverse complement strand
ACGAGTACGGTGTAGGTATCGTAATGAACGCTTTCCGTATCTGCCTCGTTGGTGCTGCCCGTGGTCCGCATATCTGGGCGATTACCGATATCTTAGGCAAAGACGAGACACTGCAACGCGTAAGAACGGCACTCGAGAGGCTGAAAGGCTGAGTACCCTGCGGGCATAGTTCTTGCTACTATCGTTTTACTACCGATGTTAGACTTACTGATTTTCGGTGGATTCGTCTATAGACAGCAATAGGGGCATACCTCTCGGCATGTCCCTATTTGTATGACAACAAGACTGCCAATTTGGCAGTCAAGGCAGTTTGGCACGGAGTTTGTGGATTGTGAGAGAAACGAACGATCAAATTTAAAACTCAAACAATATGAACAAAGGAAACATTGGGGTAACGAGTGACAATATCTTCCCCGTCATTAAGAAATTTTTGTACAGTGATCACGAGATCTTTCTGCGTGAGTTAATCAGTAATGCCGTTGATGCGACACAGAAGTTGAAAACGTTATCTGCAGTAGGCGAAGTGAAGGGCGACTTAGGCGACACGCGTGTGCGCGTTTCCATAGATAAAAAGAAGAAGACCCTCACCATCGCCGACCACGGAATAGGTATGACTGCTGATGAGGTGAACCAATACATCAACCAGATTGCGATTAGCGGTGCGGAGTCGTTCCTCGACAAATACAAAGACAAAGCGGAAGCCATCATAGGCCATTTTGGACTGGGTTTCTACTCGTCCTTCATGGTAGCTAACAAAGTGGAGATCTACACTTTAAGTTACAAGGACGAGGCGAAAGCTGTCCATTGGTCTTGTGAGGGCAGTCCCGAGTTCACGATGGAAGATACCATCAAATCCGAACGCGGAACGGAGGTAGTGCTGCACATCGACGACGAGTTCCAGCAATATTTAGAGGACGCTACGATTGAGGGCTTGCTCAAGAAATACTGTAAGTTCCTGCCCGTAGAGATTGCGTTTGGCAAGAAGAAAGAGTGGAAGGACGGCAAACAAGTAGAGTTAGACGAGGAGAACATCATCAACAATGTCAATCCTGCATGGATGCGCAAGCCCGCAGACCTCAAAGAAGAGGACTATTCCACCTTCTACCATGAGCTCTACCCTACTCAGTTCGATGAGCCGCTGTTCCACATCCACCTCAACGTCGATTATCCGTTCCACTTGACGGGTATCCTCTATTTCCCGAAGATTAAGAACAACATGGACGTACATCGCAATAAGATTCAACTCTATTGCAACCAAGTGTTTGTAACGGACGAGGTGGAGAACATCGTTCCCGAATATCTGACACTGCTGCACGGCGTGATTGACTCGCCGGATATCCCGCTGAACGTGAGCCGCAGTTACTTGCAAAGCGACAATAACGTGAAGAAGATTTCCGGTCACATCACCAAGAAAGTGGCAGACAAACTGGCAGAACTCTACAAGAACGACCGCGCCGACTTCGAGAAGAAATGGGACGACATCAAACTGTTTATCCAGTTTGGTATGCTCTCCGACGAGAAGTTCTACGAGCGCGCCATCGGTTTTGCTCTGCTCAAGAACCTTGACGGCAAATACGCCACCTTGGACGAATACAAAGCCCAAATCAAAGAGGCACAGACCGACAAAGACGGCAACCTCGTGGTGCTCTACACCAACGATCCCGCAGCGCACTACACGTTCATTGAGCGCGCCAAAGCCAAAGG
>JAKSNE010000262.1 GCA_024400135.1 Paludibacteraceae bacterium | reverse complement strand
GACTCTTTGGCGTCTGTTCTATCCACGCAAGCGTCGTTATAAACATGGCGTTTGAAGGTGTACTTATCTGGCTTGGGTAACGCAAAATCCGTGAGCGAAGCACCCTGCTGTCCTTTTATTGAGTCTCCATTCATGGTCCAATAGTACAAAATCGTAGTACCTTCGCACTTGCCATCTATGGTACTCTGAATCGTAATGACAGAGTCGGCAAAACACAACGAGTCGTTGTCACGTGCCTCAATCTCTCCGGCGGTGAGTTCGTCGGGAACATACACAAAGATAAAGCCTTCCGATTCCTCTAAATAGGGATGACATTGTGCGTCCGCTACCGAACGTTTGAGGTGATAATAACCGGACTCAGTGGGTGTCCACGAGCCTTCTTTCATAATCGTTACATAGGCTTCCCACGTGGAAGCGTCAAATACCGTGTCGTGAGACAGCGTGTCTCCGTTCTTATTCAAATGGATAGCGTCCATGATCAAATGATAAGGCAGACAACCTCCCTCGGGATCAACGTCCAACGTGAAATCAATATCCTTATAATACAACGGCTCGTTTAAGCAAACCATGATAGAGTCGGCAGCTAACTTACCGGCGTAGAAATCAGCAACGGGCATCGGGAAGGTATAGACTTCGCGTACATGACCGTTCTTGCTAACAGTGATAATCTCCTCTGTCGGACGGCAAGGGTGACCTACAACCCATAAGGTAGGATCTTCCTTACTGGGGTAAACCCACAACTCTGACGCGGGGCTGGGAGTTTGCCAATTGACACCATTTGCTGTATTCACACGGAAGAAATCCGTCAGCAGGTTCAGGTGGTTATCGGGCAACGAGTTCCCGTTATTGGTTAGGTCAATGGATGCTACACTCACTTGCGCTGCATCGTGGTCTTTGAACTTCGTCAAGATAGGGTAGTTATCCGTCGAGTTCGTCCATGCCTCGCGCGTGCTAAAGAGGGAAAACATCTGTTTGGTTTTCTCAATAGCCGTCACGCCGGGAACATCTTGGTGGTCCTCATCGGGGTTTTGAATGTACAACTTGCGATCGTAATAACCCTTCTCGATGGTGCCATCATTGGTGGCTACCAGTCCATAACCGTTACGCACAAAACCGATGTTGTAGCAGTAACTGATTGTGCCTGTGTTCGTGCCTACCAAACCACCAATATAATCGGTGGCTTTCGTGATAGGACCGGCATTGTAACAGTCGGTAATCTCACCTTCGTTCCAACCTACCAAACCGCCGACATACCTACCATTCACTTCGAGGGTAGCCATGTTCCAACAGCGGTTGATCGTACCGGCATTGTGTCCTGCCAACGCACCAACGTACTGACACACATCGTTCTTCATCGTCTTGATGTGACCGGTGCCAATACCTAATTCTTCAATGACGGCATTTTCGCCCACATAACCAAACACACCAATACCCTTCGTGCCTTTGATAGCACCTAAACCGGAAATGATGTGCCCATTACCTTTCACCGTACCTTGGAACGGCTGCTCTGCCGTACCAATAGGGGTCCAAATCTTGCTGACCGTCAGGTCTGCTTTAATCTCGATAGTCTGACCCGCATAACCGTTCTCAGCCACGATATCCGTGGCTAACCCGGCAAGGTCATCAATCGTGTTGATGGATATCTGTCCCCAAACCAAACAGGAACAGACAATCCCCACCAAAAGTAAAAATGTTTTCTTCATAC
>JAKSNE010000261.1 GCA_024400135.1 Paludibacteraceae bacterium | reverse complement strand
ATCAAGAAGGAACTGCGTACCTTACTCAAGAAAGCCATGCAAGGCATTCAGTTTGAGACAAACAAAGCCGTTATCCTACCCTCTTCGTTCGCTATCCTCAACCGTATCGCCGTTCAGTTTATTGAACACCCCGAGTACGTGATTGAGGTGCAAGGACACACCGACAATACCGGCAAATACGAGATGAATGTTGACCTTAGCCAACACCGCGCCGAATCGGTTAGAGAGTTCCTCATTAACGCAGGCGTACCCGATACCCAACTGACCGCGAAAGGTTATGGTCCTGACAAACCTATCGCCGATAACGAAACCATAGCAGGACGTGCTCAAAACCGCCGCGTAGAATTTGATATCACTTTCGAACAGGTACAAATACAGACCATTTACGAGCACGCTGACTCGATATCCGTAGAGACATTGAATGTAAAACAACTATAAACATTAATCATTTATAAAAAACTTATTATTATGGGACGCGCATTTGAATATCGCAAAGCAACCAAACTCAAACGTTGGGGTCACATGGCCCGCACATTCACTAAATTAGGTAAAGAAATCACTATCGCTGCCCGCGAAGGCGGTGCCGATCCGGACGGTAACCCTCGTCTGCGTATGCTTATCCAACAGTGCAAACGCGAGAACATGCCGAAGGACAATATCGACCGCGCTATCAAGAAAGCCACCGATAAGGACTTCACCGATTACAAAGAAATCAATTACGAAGGTTACGGACCACACGGCATAGCTATCTTCATCGAGACCGCTACCGACAACCACATGCGTACGGTGGCTAATATCCGTTCGTACTTCACCAAACACGGTGGCAACCTCGGTACACAAGGCTGCTTGCAGTTCCTCTTTGACCGCAAAGCTTGCTTCACCATCACGTTGAAGGACGGCGTTGATCTGGACGAACTCGAACTCGAACTCATCGACTTCGGCGTAGAAGAACTCGGCGTGGACGAGGAGGAGAACACGATTGTCATCTACTCCGACTTCGACCAATATGCCGGAATGCAGAAGTATTTAGAGGACCACGGCTTTGAGATCCAGTCTTGCGAGTTTGTTCGTATTCCGAACGACACCAAGACCCTGACCGACGAGCAACGCGAGTCTGTACAGAAACTTATTGATAAAATCGAGGAAGACGAAGATGTCCAAAATGTCTTCACCAATATCGCCGATTGATTCGTATTTCACTTTACTTCCCTCTCAGGCGCAACAGTTCGCTGCGCTTGAGGAGTTGTATCGTGATTGGAATAGCAAGATCAACGTCATCTCGCGCAAGGACATTGACGCTTTATACGAGCACCACATCTTGCACTCCTTAGCGATTGCTAAAGTGCTGCATTTCAGCGACGGCTCGTCCATCCTCGATGTCGGCACCGGTGGCGGGTTCCCGGGTATTCCGTTGGCTATCCTCTTTCCGCAATGCCGGTTCACGCTCGTTGATTCGGTGGGCAAGAAGATCAAAGTGGCTTCGGAGATTGCCAAAGCCATTGGGCTCACAAACGTAGAGTGTATCCAAGAACGCATCGAGGATGAGAAACGCCAATACGATTTTGTGGTCAGTAGAGCCGTTATGCCCCTACCCGACCTTGTCAAACTGACGCGTAAGAACGTCAAGCGGCAACAAGCCAATGCCTTGCCGAACGGACTGATTGTACTCAAAGGTGGCGAACTGCAAGCCGAAGTAGCCCCCTTCCATAAGATAGC
>JAKSNE010000260.1 GCA_024400135.1 Paludibacteraceae bacterium | reverse complement strand
TGATGGAAGCCCCTAACCCTACCTTCCCCCGAAAGGGGAAGGAGAATGGGATGATAGACGGGAAGGCTTTTCAACCGCCGGTGACGGTGGTGGTGTGTGCCCGCAATGAGGAGGAGAACTTAGAGCGATATTTGCATCGGCTACTCACGCAGGACTATCCCGAATACGAGGTGATAGTGGTCAATGACGGGTCGGTGGATAGAACGGCAGAGGTGCTTGCCACTTATATGGTGCAGGATCATAAACTACGCACGACGTTTGTGCCTTCGGAGGCGCGGGTGGTGAGTACAAAGAAACTCGGTATCACCTTAGCCGCAAAGGCTGCGCAATACGATTACCTGCTGCTCACCGATGCGGACTGCTGTCCCGAGTCTAATCAGTGGATCAATGAGATGGTGCAAGGTTTTGCGAACCCTCAAACGGATATCGTCTTAGGCTATGGCGGATATTTTGAGCAAGACACGGCTATCAACCGATGGATACAATACGATACGCAGTTTAATGCGCTCCATTATCTGAGTGCTGCGCGATGGGGGAGAGCGTATATGGGTGTAGGACGAAACTTAGCCTACCGTAAAGCGTTTTTCTTTCAGATGGGCGGTTTTGCCGAGCAACTGAGTACGCGAGCCGGCGATGATGACCTGTTTGTCAACAAAGCGGCTACGAAGACCAATACCAGGATAGTGACAAGTGCCGATAGCGTGACGTGGTCTTTGGCAAAACCGAATTGGAAGAGTTGGGTGGAACAGAAACGCCGTCACTTGAGTGTAGCACCTCACTACTCGCTGCGCAGCAAGTGGCAGCTGATGTGGGAGCCGATGACGAGAGGGTTATGCTATGCGTTGCTGATTGTGCTATTGGTGGTAGGCTCGCCGCTGGTTAAGTTAGCTGCCTTAGCGATGATGCTCCTTCGCTGGTGCTGGCAGTTGATAGCGTTTAACCTTGCCATACGCAAATGGCGTCACCCTCATTGGGGTATCGAGATCATCTGTTACGAGGTGGCAATGCCGCTGGTACAAGCCTATCTGATGTTAACAAGAAAACAATATAAAGGAGATAAATGGTAAAACTATGGAAGAACAAAAATTAAACATTAACCTCACGCCCGAGGTGGCAGAAGGGGTTTACGCAAACTTAGTGATTGTGGCTCATTCGTCTTCAGAGTTCGTGTTGGACTTTGTAAGAATGATGCCGGGTTTGAAACAAGCCAATGTGAAGTCTCGCGTTATTCTCACTCCCGAGAACGCAAAGAAACTGCTCTTTGCGATGCAAGACAACATTGCTAAATATGAGAACCAGTTTGGTAAGATTCAGTTAAACGGCAAGCCCGCACCCGGGTCTATTGCCCCAATGTCTTTTGGAGGAGGCGAAGCATGAGTAAGATTTTTCCGGCTTCCCAGCTGATCATTAATGCAGACGGAAGCGCCTTTCACCTTCATTTACGTCCCGAGTTTCTCGCGGATAAGATTATCTTAGTTGGTGACCAAGACCGCGTGAATATGGTGGCTTCGTTCTTTGACGAAGGCAGTATCGAATGCGACGTGCAGAGTAGGGAGTTCCACACCATCACAGGTAAGTACAAGGGCAAACGTATCACTTGTATCTCAACGGGTATCGGTACCGACAACTGCGATATCGTGATGAACGAGATAGACACGCTGGCTAATGTCGATTACACCACGCGTGAGGAGAAAGCCGTTAAACGTAGCCTTGAGAT
>JAKSNE010000026.1 GCA_024400135.1 Paludibacteraceae bacterium | reverse complement strand
TCGTGGGTATGGTGACGGGATACATAACGAAAGAGAATTCGTGGAAGCAACGCTTTAGCTGTAGAGCCGTCATCAATGGCGGTCCGTTATTACGCGCGGACACGACTATTGCGGAGGTGCGCGAATTATTAAAAACGACCGAAGCGGAAGTGAAAAGACTGTCGAACGGACAGATTATCTATATCGAAACACGGAACTTTGTGGATTTTAGTCCATGGAAAGAGGCATTTGAACAAGCGGGATGGGAATACCAGCCACACTACGATATCCATGTGGACTGTTCCGACGCAGAGGCGATGTGGGAGCGGTTCCACGAGTCGAAGAAACGAGCGATACTAAATTATTTAAAATCCAAACTAAAAATCGATTCGAAGTTAGTTGATGAAAATATTGGTGAGTGGTATTCTTTGCTGGAAGAGTTATATAGGACGAAAGTGCATCGTCCGTTATGGCCACAAGCGTTCTTTGAACGAGCGATAGAGAGTGGAGTGGGGAAATTACTTGTGATTAAAGGTGTAGAGGAGGAGGGGAGTAGAGGAGTAGGGATAGTAATTGGTGGGATGTTTGTGGTGGAAGATGAGAAGAGAGCGTATGAATGGTACGTGGTGGGGTCAGTGATGGCGACGTATGCAGGACTACAGTATGCGGCTCAGCATAAGAAACAGATATTCGATTTTATGGGCGCAGGCGAACCTGAGAAACCGTATGGTGTACGCGATTTTAAGATGCAGTTCGGAGGCGAACTCAAAGAGTTGGGACGATGGATACGCGTATGCAAACGTGGATATTATAACTTTGGCAAATTCATAGTCAATGCAAATATATTGGGATAACATACATAAAATGGCGTATGCCACTGACGCGTCCGCTTATCGCGAGATACCGATGGGGGTGGCATACCCTGAGACGGAAGACGACTTGCGCGAATTATTACAGTTAGCGCGAGACAAACACACCCATCTCATTCCTCGCGCCGGGGGAACGAGTATTGCCGGACAAGTGGTAGGAAGTGGCATCGTTGTCGATGTGAGTCGGTATATGAATCGTATCCTTTGGATCGACCCCGAAAAACGACTCGCGAGAGTGCAACCGGGTGTGGTACGCGACGAACTGAACAAAGCCCTCGAAGAGACAGGACTGTTCTTCTCGCCGGAGACGAGTACCAGTAACCGCTGCTGCATTGGTGGTATGGTGGGAAATAACTCGTGCGGAACGCATAGCCTCATCTACGGCAGCACAAGACACCACGTGGTTGGGCTACGGTTAATGCTAACCGATGGTACAGCGGTTGAGGTGAGGAACGATGGAAGCTATCGGGTAGAAGGAAAGTCGGAACAATGGAACGCCATTATTGCGCAATGGCAAGATTGGCGTGGATGCACGGTGCATGATACACAATGCACGGTGAGGGAGATATTGGAGGAGGCGTTTCCGGATAAGACATTGAAACGCAGGTCGTGTGGTTATGCTTTAGATGAAGGATTAGAATGCTTGACGGCTTTGATTGTCGGTAGCGAAGGGACATTGGCACTGGTAACGGAAATAGAGGTGAGTTTGGATCCGATTCCAAGTAAGCATAAACTGCTGGTGGCAGCGCACTTGAGAGACCTCAACGATAGTTGGCGCACAAACCTCATCGCACTCAAACACGGACCTACGGCGGTCGAGTTGATGGATGGGAAGATATTAGAACTCTGCAAAGATAATAAACAAGCCCAACAAGACCGATTCTTTGTGCAAGGCGAGCCTGCTGCATTGGTGATAGCGGAGTTTACAGGCGAGGATGCGGAAGCGAAGGCGGAGGCGTTTGAGGCGGAACTCATTAGGAGTAGAGGAGTAGAGGAGGAGGGGAGTAGGGTGTATGCTTGTACACGAATTTATGGGGAAGATATACAACGAGTGTGGAACCTGAGAAAAGCGGGATTGGGTGTATTGAGTGGCATGCCGGGCGATGCGAAGCCCGTTGGTGTGATAGAAGACACCGCCGTCGCACCCGAACGAATGGAAGCGTATATGCACGATATGATGGCGATGTTAGATGAGATAGGATTGGAGTGCGTGTACTATGGACATATAGCTACGGGCGAGTTGCACTTGCGACCGATACTGAACCTCAAAGAACCGAAAGACCGCAAACTCTTTAGAGAAGTGGCGGAACGAACGGCTGCTATCGTAAAGAAGCACAAAGGAAGTCTGAGCGGCGAACATGGCGATGGTAGATTGCGTGGGGAGTTTATACCCCTGATGTATGGGGAGCCAGTGTATCAGATGATGGTCGAACTAAAGCGGACATGGGATCCGGAGGGGCTGCTCAATGTTGGGAAGATTGTGGAGACGCCGGCAATGGATACAGCGCTGCGCGCCGAGATTAGCCCCTACCAAGCCTCCCCCCGAAGGGGAGGATGTGTAATAAGCAGAAAGGCGGAAGGATTGGTATATCGCTGGGAAAAAGAGACGTTGTTACAGAAGATTGAACGATGCAACGGAGCGGGAGATTGTCGCAAGAGCCAAGTGATGGGTGGGGCCATCTGTCCTGCTTATAAGGCGACGAGGGATGAGTTGATGACCACTCGTGCAAGGGCGAACGTGTTAAGAGAAGTGCTGACGCACGATAAAGACGCTTGGCGAAACGAGGATGTTAAACGACAGATGGATAGCTGTTTAGCGTGCAAGTCATGTCTAAGAGAATGTTCGTCCAGCGTAGATATGACGCGGATACGGTCTGAGGTATTGCAACAGCGCTACAATCAAACGGGAACACCTCTGAGAATATGGCTGATTGCCCATACGGCGACGATAGAAACGCTTGGCGCACTTGTTAGACCAATCTATAACTTCTGCGCTCGAAATCCCTTTATCAGTCGCGTGATTAAAAATATCGTCGGGTTTGACAATCGACGAGAGATACCTCTGCTAAAGGGACAGCCTAATTTATCCGTGCGCTCCGACAGCACTTCCTCGAAAACCGACGCCCCCTGCGTCGCCCCTCCAACCCCCACCGACCCATCGGCGGGGACACAACTGTTTTTACGGAAGTCTGTCTGTGCTCCTTGTAGCGCTGTTCCAGCGCTGGCTGTCCAACAAAAAAAAGTAGCACTTTATATCGATGAATTTACAAAGTATCATGAGCCGGAATTGGCGGTAACGATGAAGCAGATGTTAGAGAGATTAGGGTACGAAGTGCTGGTGCCGAAGATAGGAGAGAGTGGGCGAGCTGCCATATCGAAAGGATGCCTTAAATATGCTCGCAAACGGGCAATACAAAATGTGAAACAGTTAATGGGAATCATATCCGAGGAAGTGCCCTTGGTTGGAATAGAACCCTCATGTATATTGTCGTTTAGGGACGAATATCCAGACCTTGTGCCGGACGAACTGCACGATGCCGCCGTGACATTAGGAAAGAATTGCTTACTCTATGACGAGTTTTTCGTTCGCGAAGTAGAAGCGGGTAGGATACCGCGAAACGCCTTTAAGGCGATTGATGCGGATCTCTGGGTACACCACCACTGCCATCAGAAAGCGCTTGTGGGTATAGAGAAGACGGTAACGATGCTGACGTATATACCGAAGATGACGGTACATGTCGTTCCGTCAGGGTGTTGCGGTATGGCGGGCAGTTTCGGATACGAAAAGAAACATTACGAGATGTCAATGGCGATAGGGGAACTTGTTTTGTTTCCGACACTTAGAAAAGTCGTGGAACAGAATGAGGAATTGAACCGCCTACGGCTGAATGATGAAATGAGGAATTTGATGGTGGCAGCACCCGGGACATCGTGTAGGCAACAAATCTTGGATGGAACGGGAATAAAAGCCGTGCATCCGATTGAGGTTTTAGCACAAAGTGTAATGCAATGATACGAGAATTACGATAATGAGAGATTTTACTTTACAAAGTTATGAGGCGCTATTGGACGCGTTGCTTGCCGCAGGGTATCGGTTTGAGACCTTTGGCGACCGCTGCGCTGAAAGACCGCTAACGCTGAAAGACCGCTGCACTGAAGGACAAAAGATAATTATCCTCCGACATGATGTGGATAAGAAACCCGAGAATAGTTTGGCAACGGCACGGTTGGAGGCAAAGAAAGGTATACGAGCATCGTATTATTTTCGTGTGGTGCCGGAGAGCAATGATGCCGAGGTGATACGCGAGATTGTGCGATTAGGACACGAGATAGGGTATCACTATGAGGATATGTCCATCTGCCATGGCGATGTAGTGAAAGCCAAAGCCCATTTCGATCAATGGCTCGCCTATTTTCGCACGTTCTATCCGGTACGCACCATCTGTATGCACGGAGCACCGACCAGCAAATGGGACGGGCGCAAACTATGGGAGACATACGACTATAAGAAGGAAGGAATCATCGGCGAACCTTATTACGATGTGGATTTTAGTCAAACGTTCTATTTGACGGATACGGGACGCTGTTGGGACGGATACAAAGTGAGTGTGCGCGATAAGATTCCCCAATACCAAGACCAATGGACAGCACAAGGGCTCGTTTACCATCATACCTGGGACGTGATACGTGCCATCCAAGAGGGACGTTTTCCTCAACAAGTGATGATGACCACTCATCCGCAACGATGGACGGATAAGCCTGTGGCTTGGGTCAAAGAAATGATTATGCAAACATTGAAAAATACAATTAAACGAATTTATGTGGCGAAGAATACTAAATGATGTAACATTGTGGACGATTGCGTCCGTGATATGCGTACTATGGCGACTGATTGCATCCAAGTCCAGCATTGGAGCGTATGTGGTGCTGTTCGCGATAATGATGGTCGTATGGGTATTGCTGAACTTAGCGATGCAGAAGTACCGGTCGTATAAAGTGAGTTGGTGGTGGCAAGAGATGGCAGCGATGCTCGCAACTACGGGTATTATCATTGCCCTTGGGTATATCATTCTTCCTCGCCTCAATATGGGTCTGTCTCCCGCTGTGGCAGCTTGGACAACCGGTTTGGTGGCTATCATGGATTCGGTAATTATCCTCATCAAGCATTATTGGAAATATGCCCAAAGTATGACCGTACCGGTGATGGCTATCGAACAGCGAGAAAACGCTCAAGTGAAACGACAAGACGAGCAACGCTCTCCCGAGTCGATAGAAACGATACATCAAGCGGTATTATCTCTTACGACCGAAGAGGATTATCAGTTATTGCTTGAGAAGGCGCATTTAGATAGTAGGCAGACAAAAGTGGTGGCGAATCAAAATCGCTTCTCGTTTATGCAGTTGCCTGATTATGAGTATAATACGTTGATTGACCTAACATTACTCAACAATATCAAAGGCATCAACAAACGTTTCTGTATTGTTAATCAGAAATTACCTGATGAAGGCATTTACGTATGCTGCTATCGCCCGCAAGAGTATATCAAGTCAAAGATTTTGAATCGCTATCCGAAGGGAATCAACTATATCGTCTATACCTTCTGGTTCATCATTCGACGTGTGATACCGAGAATGACATTAAGTAGTCGGTTGTATTACGATGTGACGAAAGGGAAAAAACGAATGCTCAGTCGTACGGAAGTGTTAGGACGATTGTATTACTGCGGATTTGAGGTCATAGAGGAAGTGCCTGCCGGACATATCGTTTATGTGTTTGCTCGTCGTCGGTCTCAACCCTATCCGCAGGAGCAGATGAAAATATATGGGCCATTGATTAAGTTAGCACGCGTAGGTAAAAATAAGGAGATTATTACTTTCTACAAGATGCGTACCATGCACCCGTATGCGGAGTATATCCAACAGTTTGTGTTTGACCAAAATGGTGGAATGAACATCAAAGACAAGAGCGACAATGATTTCAGAATAACAAGTTGGGGTAGGGTGATGCGTAAGTATTGGTTGGACGAACTGCCGATGCTACTGAACTGGTTTAAAGGCGACTGTAAGTTGGTAGGTGTTCGCCCGTTAAGTAAGACCATGTTCAGTCAGTATCCACCGGAACTGCAAGACAAGCGTACGCGTTGCAAACCGGGATTGATTCCTCCATTTTATATCGACCACCCGAACGATTTTGAGTCACTGTTTGAATGCGAGAATAAGTACTTGGACGAGTACTTCGAGCACCCGTTTAAGACGGATTGGAAGTACTTTTGGCTCACAATTCGGTCAATTTTATTCGGAAAAATGCATAGTGCGTAAAAAAATATACAAATAATTTGTATATATGAAAAAAAATGTGTATCTTTGCACGCTAATTTGAATACAAAGGTACTTTTTAATATGAATAACCCATTACATTTTGCTCTTATCGGTGCGGCTGGTTATATTGCTCCGCGCCATATTAAAGCCATTGCAGACACGGGTAATGATCTGATGGTGGCTTACGATAAGTTTGATTCGGTAGGACGTTTGGACTCGTCCTTCCCTAATTGCTCTTTCTTTACGGAAAACGAGCAGTTTGACCGTTTTTGCAGCAAGCAGATGCGCACGGACACGCCTTTAGACTGGATGTCTATCTGCACGCCGAACTACACCCACGATGCGTTCATTCGTTACGGCTTGCACCTCGGCACGAACGTTATTTGTGAGAAGCCGCTGGTGCTCAATCCGTATAACATTGATAACCTCGTAGAGTTAGAGAACGAGACAGGTCACCAAGCCTATACGATCTTGCAACTGCGCTTGCACGAGGCGATTGCTAACCTCAAGAAGAAAGTGGCGAACGGTCCGAAGGACAAGATCTATGATGTAGATTTGACGTATATCACTTCTCGCGGTAAATGGTACTATTCGTCTTGGAAAGGCGATGTGCATAAGTCGGGTGGTGTGGCTACGAATATCGGTGTACATTTCTACGATATGTTACAATGGATCTTTGGCCCGGTGCAGAAGAACATCGTACATGTGATGAGTTTTGACCGCGTTGCCGGTTATCTCGAACTCAAGCAGGCGCGCGTGCGTTATTTCCTTAGTATTAATGCTGACTGCTTGCCCGCCAATGCGGTGCAAGGCGAGAAACGTACCTATCGTACGCTCAACATTGATGGTGAGGAGTTTGAGTTCTCGCAAGGATTCACGGAACTGCATACGGAGAGTTATAAGCGTATCTTATCTGGTGAAGGATTCCGTATTTCTGAGGCAAGACCCTGCATCGAGATTGTGAGCCAAATCAGAGGCTCGGAGCCGATAGGATTGGTGGGTGATTATCATCCGCTGGCGAAACTGCCGTTGGCGAAGCATCCATTCGGTTGGGACGAACGCCGTTAGGCGCGGAAGAAAACTAGACAATATAGAAAGTCTAGAACACCTAGAAAAATTGATTAACAATGAAGATAAAAAGCATTTTAATATCAGCGATAGTTCTGCTACTGGCATCTTGCGTGACGTCGAAGAAAGTGAACTATATGCAGGAGCCGGATAAAAAGATTCCCGCGTATGCCGATACGTTGACCTTTGAGGACTATCAGTTACGTGAAGGAGACCGTATCTACGTGTATGTCTATTCCTTAAACGAGGAAATCATGAAGATATACAATGCCGGTGGCTCGAATAGTTCTTACATGCGCGGTCAACAGCAGTATGGAAATGAGTATGGTTCATACGAGTTATATTCGTATCTCGTGGACGAAAACGGTAATATCCAGTTCCCGACCATTGGCGACGTACAAGTGCTCGGTCTCACGACCCGCGAGGTGAAACTGAAGTTAGAGGATGAGCTGTCTAAGTTATTGCAAGCGACTCCGGGCTATCAAATGATCTCGGTAGAAGTGAATGTGGTGCGTAGAATGTACTCCATCATTGGTGAGCAGAGTGGTCGCTACCCAATTACGAAGGAGAAGATGACCATCTTTGAAGCCTTGGCTCAAGCCGGAGACATAAACGAGTTTGGCGATAGGTCTCAAATCAAGCTTATTCGCGAGAAGGATGGAGAGACGATCATCAAGACGTTCGATGTGCGCTCGAAAGATATTATCAATTCGGAGTTCTATTATATCGAGCCTAATGATATTATTTATATAAGGAAAATCAAAGGACAGTCGTTCCGTATCAATTCCGCAGGTACGGCAGTGGGTGTAGTCGCAGCGACGATTTCGTTCGGTGTGTTTGTTTACACGATAGTAAATACAGGAATTAACCACGTTAATAAATATAAAACTTCAAAATGATGAGAAAGCAAGTAATTAAGATCCTCGTCGTTTTGATGACGAGTGTGGTGCTGACCGGATGTTACGGTCACAAGGCGATAGGACTTTTGCAAGAGCCTACGAAGCAGAATAAGTTACCGCAATACGAGAAGGCGGAGTACGAACCCTATCGTTTGCAGGTGAATGATGAGATTATCTATCGCGTCATCACGATGGATGAGACTTTGGCTAAGACCTTAGGGACAAACAACGTGTCCGCAGGGTCGAACTATGCGGTGACGTATCGTATCTACCAAGACGGAACGGTGGATATACCTTTCCTCCAACCCGTTCATCTGGCGGGATTGACGGAGCGCGAAGCGCAAGATACGCTGCAAGCGGCATTTCGCACGATTATCCCTGATGCGGACGTGAAGTTAGCGTTATACAACAAGACCTTCACTGTGATAGGTGATATCCGTTCCGGTACGTATCGTATCTATCGCGAGAAGATGAACATCTTCCAAGCCTTGGCAATGTCGGGCGACCTCTTAAACTCGGGTGACCGCAAGCATGTGCGTATCATTCGTCCTCGAACCAACGAGGAGCCCGAAGTGTTAGAATTTGATATTCGTACGAACTCGATTGTCAATTCGGAGTATTACTATGTTTATCCCAACGATGTCATTTATGTGGCTCGTACAAAAGATAGTTTTGTTAAGGTGGATTCGTACACGGGCTTTTTAGGGCTGATCACTTCCTCGGTTGGATTATTGATTTCGGCATTGAACTTCGCGGTACTATTTGGAAAATAAGATTATGGAATCAAACAAAGATTATACACAGAGCGGGAACAGCAATTACATCCCGCAAGGTAATGCCAATTATGGCAATTACGGGCATTACGGTCATTATGGTCATTATGGTAACTACGGTAATTACGGTAATTATGGCAATTACGGTAACTATGGTAACTACGGTCAGAACCCGCAAGACATGCAACAGGAGGAGCAATCGGACTTCAATATTATGGAGTGGCTGATGCGATTCTTGCATTACTGGTATCTGTTCGTGTTGGGTGCTGCGATTGCATTAGGAATCGCGATGATTAAGAATCGTCGTTGGTTACCGAATTATTACACCCACAGTACGATTATCATCAAGGAAACGGGCGGTTCGATGGGGCAAAACTCTGCATTGTTGAATGGTTTTGGTGTCGATCCGGGTCTGAAGAACTTGCAGAACCAGCAGATTATCATTGCTTCTTATGACCTGATTGGTAGGGTGGTGGACTCGATGCCGCAGTTGATGACGGAGTGCATCACGAAAGGAAGGTTTAAGACTCGTCATCTGTATTCTAACTCACCGATTGAGATCACTCGTTTGGTTGTGGGAGAGAAGTCCAATAGTATGCTGTACGAATTGCGTATGCTGTCGGAGAATCGCTTCCAGATATGTTCAACAGACGATGATCATTCGTTAGATGTAACAGGCGAATTTGATGTCCCGATTGTGACGGATCATTTCACGATTGTGGTGCATAACAATCAACCCTTTACAGGAAAGATTTTCTTCCGTTTCCGCACAAGAGATGGAATTATCAATGAGTTTATGGGAAGGATGCAACTTAGTCTCGAAACGGAAGGGAGTACGGTATTGCGTATTGCGCTTGTAGGACAGACTCCGGATCGAGATAGAGACTTCATTGATAACTTGGTACGTATCTACTTGCAAAAGAACTTAGAGCAGAAGAACGAAGTGGCAGAGAACACCATTAAGTTTATCAATAGCCAACTCGTTGGCTTACAGCAGTCATTGGAGGTTAGCGAAGGCGAGATGACGCAGTTTAGGCAAGAGAATAAGTTCGTGGACGTTAGTTCGTATGCCGGAACGCTGATGAGTAAGGTGACGGAGTATGACCAACAAACGATGACGCTTCGCCTGCGCGAGATGTATTTTGACTACCTCACAAACTACCTGCAAACGAATATCGAATCGGGTGCCGTCATTGCTCCCTCGTCCTTGGGATTAGAGGAGCCGATGCTGATGCAACTTGTCACGCAGTTTAACGAATTGCGCATGCAACGCGGCGAGTTGACGGAGAAAAACGTTTACTATGCGAAGTTCACGAAGGATCTCGAGAACGTGAAGGCAACCATCAACGAAGTAGTCAATTCGATGCGTATCTCATTAGAGATAGAGAAAAATGACCTGCAAGCGCGTTATGCCCAAGTAGAAAAAGAAATACAGATGTTACCCGAGAAAGAGTTGCAGATGATTGCCATCGAGCGCAACTATCGTATCGACGATAACTACTACACGTTCTTCCTTCAGAAACGCGCGGAGGCTGAGATTCAGAAAGCCTCGAACACGCCTGATAACTCCGTATTGGATAAGGCAAGAACGACTAACGTGGTGAACATCAAAGACAAGAAACGTACCACAACCACATTTGTGGTGATTGGTCTGCTCATCCCGCTGGTACTGATTATCTTAAGCGAACTTATCAATAACAAAGTGCGCACGTCGAAAGATATTGAGAAATTGTCGAAATTCCACATGATTGGTGCCCTTCGTCACGTTCGTTCGCAGAACCCGACATTAGTCAAAGCGATGCCTAAATCCAGTTATGCGGAGATGTTACGGTCGATACGGCATCGCTTAGAGTTTATCACGAAGCGTAAATCGGACATGGTCATCATGGTTACCTCCACGGAGTCCGGTGATGGTAAGACGTTCATGAGCTCGAATATGGCGACGCTCTATGGCGTAATGGGCAAGAAGACCATCTTGGTGGACTTGGATATTCGTAAACCGAAC
>JAKSNE010000259.1 GCA_024400135.1 Paludibacteraceae bacterium | reverse complement strand
CTTTTACAATTAAGAATTAAATAATTCTAACTTATAGTTAAACTCTCTCCCATCGCAGCCTTCGGGTTGCGATGGTTGTTTTTGGAAATGCCCTTGGCGGAATTGGCGGTTTGGTGGTTTGAATGTAACCTACTAACAATTAAGTAATTACAAACCATCAGTTCCGCCAAACCGCCAAAACCGCCAATTCCGCCACTAAAAAAACGGCAAAAGACTTTTGCCGAGAAACTGCCAACTGGCAGTTTGGCAGTTTCTTCCAACTTGCTGATGAATAGTTAATTACAGCAAACTGCCAATCTGCCACATGGCAGTTTGCATATATTTCGAAATGGTCATCTGGTCATGACCATTTCAACTCCGCTCGTGGTGACAGGACTAGGACTTCCTAGGTTTTCCTAGGGAGGACTAGGTTTCTCGCAACCACTTCTGTACAGGACGGGTATCCCTCGGGCATACTCCTTGACGAACGCGGTAATAACGCGGTAATAACGCGGTAATAACGCGGAAATCACGCGGAACTGGAGGCTAAAAGATAATACACTTATCGGCTAACTCTTGTATAGAGGAATAGTCCGATGATTAGGAACACGAAGTTCGGCAACCAAGCCGCCATAAACGGCGACATCACGCCCGTAACGGAGAAGGTGGTAGAAACGGTTGAGAACAAGATATAAAGGGCAGTAAGCACAATACCGATACCGAGGTTCTTGCCCATTCCGCCTCTTACTTTGCGCGAGGACATCGTAACACCGAGTAACGTGACGATAAACGCACCAATAGCCGAAGCCCAACGCTTATGCCATTCGGTTTCAAAAGCTTTGATATTGCCCGCTCCGCGAGCTTCTTGTTTCGCCATATAGGCACGCAGCTCGGGATTGGTCATCCACTGCGCTTGTTCGGCAGTAATAAACAGTTCGTCCGGCTCAATGGGTAAGACAATATCTTTCCTCTTGCCTTTGTCCATTTGCTCGCGCAAGCCATCGAAATTGCGTTCCACATATTCCTCCAAGTGCCAGTTATAAGCACTATCGTGACGGATACGGTCGGCAATGGTTCGAGATATTAGGGTCTTACCCTCAAAGCGCTCCAACGAACAGCGATAACCCGTACCCGTCTTGAGTTGGAAAGACTCGATATATAGGATCGTTCCGGGTTCGACTTCTAACTGCACATTGTGGGCGTGTTCCGCCTTAAAATGCGAGATGTACTTATTTTCAAAATCCAACATCTTGCCCGAAGCTTTTGGGATAACGTACCCTCCCAACCAAAATGTCATAATAAACAGGAAGAAAGCGGACAAGAAATACGGCCACATCAACCGATGGTAACTCATTCCGGTGGAGAGCATGGCGATGATCTCACTGTTTCCCGCCAGTTTAGAGGTAAAGAAGATAACCGAAATGAAGATGAACAGCGAACTAAACATATTTAGATAGTACGGGAAGAAATTGACATAGTAGTCAAGGACTATCTCCTGCAACGGAATCTGGTTCTCAAAGAAATCGTCTATCTTCTCGGTGATATCAAACACTACGGCGATACTAAGAATCAGCACAATCGAGAAAAAGAATGTGCCTAAAAACTTAGTAATGATATAGCGGTCGAGCCGAGTGAATAATTTCATTAGTTTAGAGTGGATAGTTTAGAGTCTATTTGTTAAACGAGGAATCATTTCGTCTTTCCAAGCTTTGAAGTCGCCGGCAAGGATATGGTCTCTTGCTT
>JAKSNE010000258.1 GCA_024400135.1 Paludibacteraceae bacterium | reverse complement strand
CCGAACTCCAATGTTCGCGATGCGTTGGATATTATGCCGGACTTGCTGGGGCGTAATACTGATTTTATGCTCGATAACTTCTCCGTACAGATAGATGGTAAAGATGTGGGCAGCAGTATCGACGTGGTACTGACGCAGACGATCTTAGCCGAGGTAGAGACGATAGAGATTTCCACCTCTCCTACCGTTAGCGAGCAGAAGAACGGACAGGGTGGAGTAATCAATATCAAGATGAAGGCTCCCGAGGAGGGTTTCCACGGAAATGTGCTGTTGGACGGTTCCTCCGAATGGGACGTGATGCCCTCGGTGCTGATGTCGTATAAGAAAGATAAATGGTCGTTCAATGGGAGCCTGATGATGGAGTACTACAACACGAAGAAGTCTAATTATACGGAGCGTCAATCGCCTACGGCTACACTGATGTCCTCCGATACTATTCACGAGCGTTATCGCCAAGAGACGGCTAAGTTCGGCGCTAAGTACAAGACGGATGCAGATGAGGTGAAGATTTATGTTTGGGAGAGTTTGGCCCTTACTGACTATAACACCCGTGCTGACCTGTGCCAAGAGACCCCAGATCAGAAGATGCTTTATCACTTCCGCCGAGTGACAGGTACGGATACTACGCTTATGTCGCAGCGTGACTTAGCGGTTGTCGCCAACGTGGAATATAAGCATACGTTTAGCAATAATGGGACGATTGAGACCTCGGCTCGCTATGATTATTCGCCCAATAGGAGTAACGATGATGTACATTATGATCCGCTGTATTATTTCCTTATCTCCGACAACCTCGGAGGAATACCGGTTCGGTATAAATCCTCTGCGCATCGTCAACCCCATCAGTTGGGAATGGAACTAAAGACCAAACATAAAGTGGGTAACTGGGACGAAAATCATTTTCTTGAGTTGGAGGGTGGTGCGAACTATCAGTTAGGTGCGACGACAACGAAAAATGTGGAGGATATGCAACGGTCCGGTGTGTGGAATGCGAGAGAGGACTTGTTAAACTATTCGTGGATGAAGCACTACCTGTCACCCTTTATGACGTTTACGTATAACTATCGCACACTGAATGTTAAACTCGGTGCTCGTTATCAATATCAGAAGCTGTTAGTGAGGGGCGATTGGCATGGATTTGATATGTTAAGCGATACCACAGGCACTTTTGTGTCGCACGATTGGACTGCCAATGCGAATATCAACTGGCAGGTGGCTCCGCACCATAATTTGCGCCTATTGGGTACGCGCAGTATCGTTCGCCCTTCGGTAGAGCAACTCTCACCTGTTATGAAGTATAGTCAGAAGCAAGATATCTTCACACAAGGCAATCCCCAATTAAAGCCTATGCAGGTGTATAACGTGGATTTAGACTATTGCTTCGATTTCCAAAACGAGAAACACAACCTTCTCTTTGATGTGGGTCTGAGTTATATCCGTTCGGAGAATAGTATTTCGCAGGTTATGCGCGAGGATATAAAACGTAAAATAGTCTATAACACGTATGTCAATGTTCCAGGTGACCCAAGTAACATCCTTAATCTTAACCTGCTGCTTTGCTACAAAGTGGGGGTTTACACGCTTATGTTTACGGGTAACTCGTTTTATAAACTCAAACAACAAGGTTCGGACATTAAGGCGCGTATGTATTTTAACGTAGCGATGGCGAATAACTTTAACTTCGCGAAAGGGTGGGCATTATCCTTCAAGTTAATATATAACT
>JAKSNE010000257.1 GCA_024400135.1 Paludibacteraceae bacterium | reverse complement strand
GGGTCAATAATCTTTTCCATAAGTGTTAATCTATTGCTGCGGGCCAAGTGTTGTGGATGATTCCCGCCATTGTAATCATTTTCGTGTGACAGAGTTCGCGCAAGCGTGCGGCTTCCTCTTTGCGAGGACGAGCAATATCGGGAATGACAGGTTCACCGATATGAATGGTCATCAAAGGCTCGTTCGTTCGAAAGATACGGAAGAAACCCTTTCGCTCGCGGAAGGAGATTACGCAAGGGATAATCGGTAGGTTATAGCGATATGCCATATTAAAAGCGCCTATCTTAAAAGGACGGATAGGGCTGTAGTACTTCCAACTGCAACTCTCGGGGAAGATGTGAATCCATGCTTTTCGTTCGTGTAGCTCGTCAAAAGCTTCGTTAAAACGCCTCAATCCGCCTCTGTCCTCCGGAACGGGAATCCCGCCGACGTGTTTCATGAGGTAGCCGTCCTTACCCATAAACGATTGGCGATACATCGGTATCCAAAACGTGTGTAACGTAGCCTGTAGGACGGAGATCATATCCCAACGACCGATGTGGTTGCAAACGGTCATTGCTCCGTTGCTAAAGAGGTGGCGATACCGATAGAGGTTCTTTCGTCCCTCGATGCGAAGACCGTAATACACGCGATTGATAATGAATGCAAGCGGACGGACAACGGCATAAACGAAGAAACGATTGAGCCGGAACTTAAGAGATTTATCTAAGTAGGGATACGTGTCGTCAAAGACGAGGTCGCGCACGTGCCCGCGAACCTTAATCATCATCTGGTGTGGGTTCTGAGCCGGAAAATCCTCCATGGGTTGAGGGACATAGACGTTATCCTCAACCTGAAAGCCTTGATAGGCTGCGCCGTAGTAAGAATAATCTTTCATAATCGTAACAACGTAACAAGCGACAAAGATACAACTTTTCTTGGATATATGCAAATTTTTACTCTAAAAAACTTGCATATTTGGAATAAATATCGTACCTTTGCAGCAAAATTCGATGTATGCGCAAGATATTGCTTTTCTTTTTGCTGATGAGTGCCTCGTCTCTTTGGGCACGAACGGACTCCACAAAAGTCTATCAGGGCTTTTCCGGTGGGATGATGGTACATGCCGGTTACCTGTTTGGTCAAGATAAGAACGCCCCACATGATAATCAAGGTGTGTTATGCAGTCCCCAAGGTGCGACCTTCGGTTTAGGAGGCGCTCTGCGTGTTCACTTATTCAAACACCTGCGTGTGGGCGGCGAGGGTTTTGTCTCCACAATGAACAGCGCGACTACCGATTGCCGTCAACGCTTGCAGTCGGGTAGTTATATCCGCACCGGATGGGGTGGGGTATTGGCAGATGCTTGTTGGCGTGGTGAAAAAGTGTGGCCGTTCATTGGTGGCACGATTGGCGGTGGTGCAATGCGAGCATTGTATATCTTAGAAGGCAACGAGAATGACTGGCAAGAGGATCCGCATTCGGTTTTTCATAAGCAGCCGTTCTTCTGTGTCGATCCGTATGTGGGATTGGACTGGTGCATGACGAAAAAGGTACATCTCACCTTCCGCTTTGATTGGCTGATTGCACTTCATCATGGACAACTTGTCCTCCCCACCGGACCAAGACTGTATGTGGGATTTATGTTTGGGCACTAAACGATTGATATACGAGTTGTTCCTGCAACGCAAGTACCTCGCAGTCATAACGTTAGCCTATGGTGCTATGTGGGTGCTGTGTTAGTGGAATGTTTA
>JAKSNE010000256.1 GCA_024400135.1 Paludibacteraceae bacterium | reverse complement strand
GCTTCGGCATCGGTCAATACGCAGACGTTCCTCTATCGCGATTTCCAGTCAAGGAACGTGATGGTGAAAGAGGGTGAACCATATTTCATTGACTTCCAAGGCGGACGCAGAGGTCCTATCTACTATGACCTTGCCTCTTTCCTCTGGCAAGCGAAGGCGGGCTTCCCCCCTACCCTACGCGAGCAACTGATTAAGAGCTATCAAGACGAACTGAGCAAGATAAGCGATATACGGTTTGAACGAGAGACGCTCGATTACTTCGTGCTGTTTAGACTGCTACAAGTGCTTGGAGCCTACGGCTATCGGGGGTACTTTGAGCGCAAGGCACATTTCTTGGAGTCGATTCCCGTTGCCTTGGAGAACCTCAAACGGATACTGGAAGGCGAGATCGGAAAAGAGTTCCCTTACCTTCTTGCACTATCCGAGACCCTCTCGGTCCTCCCTTTAGACTCACGCGGTAATCACGCGGTAATCACGCGGAAATCACGCGGAACTGATTCGATAGAATCATTATATGTAACCATCTATTCCTTCTCGTACAAAAAAGGGATTCCGGAAGATGAGACGGGCAATGGAGGCGGATATGTGTTTGATTGTAGGAGTACGCATAATCCGGGCAAGTATCCCGAATATAGCGAATTGACGGGACTGGACACGCCGGTGATTGATTTCCTTGAGAAAGACGGAGAGATACTGACTTTCCTGCAATCCGTTTGGGCACTGACCGACCACCATGTAGAGCGATTCATCGAAAGAGGATTCACGCATTTGCAGATTGCGTTTGGTTGTACGGGTGGGCAGCACCGCAGTGTCTATTGCGCTGAGCACACGGCAGAACATATCAAAGAGCGTTTTCCGAACGTCACTATTCACCTTATTCACCGCGAACGCGGGATAGACAAAGAACTATGAAAGCAATGATTTTTGCAGCGGGACTCGGTACCCGCTTACAACCCATCACCAACGATAGACCCAAAGCCTTGGTCGAGGTTGGAGGTAAGACCCTGCTACAATGGCAGATAGAGAAAGTGCGCGATGCCGGTATTCGCGACATCTACCTCAATATACACCATTTCCCAGACATGATTCTCAACTACTTACAGGAGCACGACTATTTCGATTGCCACCTGATGGTTAGCGACGAGAGAGAGGAGTTGCTGGATACCGGAGGGGGGCTGAAGAGAGTGGAGAGTGTAGAGTTGAGAGTTGAGAGTAGTTCGAAAGTTGAAAGTTTAGAGTTGAAAGTTGAAAGTTTAGAGTGTAAAGGTGAGAGTATTTTGGCACTGAATGTGGATATACTGAGTAATATCGACTTGAAGGCATTGATAGCGGCATACGAGAAAGATGGGATAAGCCGATTGGTGGTCAGCCAACGAGACACAAGCCGCTACCTACTGTTTGATGAAAGCAATCGGCTCGTTGGGTGGGAGAATATCTCTACAGGAGAGATAAGGGGAAATGATGAATTGATAAATGATGAATTGATAAGATTGGCGTTTAGTGGGATGCAGATACTTAGCCCTCGCGTGTGCGCGCGATTAATAAATAAGGAGGAGCGGGTGTTCTCGCTGATAGATTTCTACTTAGATATATGCGATAAAGAAATCCTCCAAGCTTATGTGCCGGAGGATTATCAGATGTTGGATATTGGTAAGTTAGCAGTAATTAGGGACGGTCATGCAGAGCGCTTTGTGCAGGCAATGAATCTCGCACGGTCCCATAAAGTCCATTAAGATACCATCCGCCTC
>JAKSNE010000255.1 GCA_024400135.1 Paludibacteraceae bacterium | reverse complement strand
CCGGGGGTGTTTGCCGTCAACTACATGAGTAACACACTGAATATCGTTTTGAAGAGTGGTGAAGTAGGCACCGTGGCGGATGTGATCCGCACCGAACCGAGGATAGAGAACCTGCGCGTCATCAACCATGTTCGTTGTACCGAGATTACGTACGATGGTGCGTACGTGTATGGTTTGCCTTATAGCTACGAGCGTTACCTAAGCGGAAGTGTTCCTTCTCGCCAAGGGCAGTTTGGAGTTAAGAGCGACCTGCCCAATCCGGGATTATTGCTCGCCGAGCACCTCAAATCGAGGTTAGACGCCAGTGGTATCACCGTCACGGGCAAAGCGGACTATGCAGCCGAAAACGCGTTTTTTGGTGAGCGCACGCTTTTGCACGAGCATAAGTCGGACAGCTTAGGCGCGCTCATCGCGCACACGAATATATATAGTGATAACCTATACGCAGAAGCGATGTTCCGCTATTTAGGCTTGAAGATGGGCAAGCCGGGAACGATTCACAACAGTTGTGAGATCCTTCGCTCTTTCTGGCAACGCCGAAAGATTGACCTCAGCGGAACGATCATCAAGGACGGTTGCGGACTGGCTCCACAAGACGCTATCAGCGCGAAGACATTAGTGCAGCTGCTCAACTATATGAGCCAAAGCCCCCATTACGAGGTGTGGCTAAAAAGCCTACCTATCTGCGGTAAGACGGGAACGGTGAGCAGCCTCTTTTATGGGACAGAATTAGAGGGCAGAGTGTATGCGAAGAGCGGAACGATTGCGGGAACAAAGAACTTTGCGGGGTACATCTTCCTGCCCGACGGACGCAAGTGGACATTTGCCATCTTGGTGAATAGTGCCAACGGCAAAGCCCGTAACATACAACGTGTGATACAAAACTATCTCTTGGATGTATATCGCACAAACCGATAGTACGAATCGTTTGATGTATCAGTGGCTATCCCAAGACGAGGGGTTTTATATTGCGACGGATTATCAGACGCAAGGGCGAGGACAGTTTGGCAACTCGTGGGAAAGTGAGCGAGGACAGAACCTGTTGGTATCCTTCCTACTCCACCCTCATCTACCAATGCGAAACCAATTCCGCTTGGCAATGATCACGGGACTGGCAGTGGTGGAAACATTGGGCACTCACTTTCACTCTCACTTTCACTTCAAGATTAAGTGGCCAAACGATATATATTATAAGGATAAGAAATTAGGGGGTATCCTCATCGAGAATCAGATTAGTCAAGGATACGTAAAGGATTGTATCATCGGGTTAGGACTGAACATCAACCAGCAGACGTTTGTGAGCGATGCGCCCAATCCTGTTTCGCTGAGGCAGATTACGGGAACAGTGGCGGATAGAGACCAACTGCTGCAAGCCATCAGAGAGCACCTACTCGCGTTGACATCGCTATTGGACGACGAGCACGAAGCCGAACTACAGCAGCGATACATTGCGAACCTCTATCGTCGAGAGGGGTTGCACGAGTACGAGGATGCCAACGGGCGTTTCAAAGCCGAGTGGATTGGCATTGGAAAAGCAGGCGAATGGCTCGTTCGCACCGAACAAGGCGAAGAAAGAACCTATTTATTAAAACAAATAAAATTCATAATTCATAATTCATAATTCATAATTACCATGACCTCTATTATCATCACCGGTGGAGCCGGTTTCATTGGCAGTCACGTAGTACGTTTGTTTGTGAACAAGTACCCTAACTATCGCATCATCAACGTCGATAAGTTGACATACGC
>JAKSNE010000254.1 GCA_024400135.1 Paludibacteraceae bacterium | reverse complement strand
TTAGCCGATGCTTCGGGACACGGACACGGAGCTGTGCCTTTGTTTGGTGAGGAATATATACCCCACGAACCCACCACTCCTCCTCATGCCGACTTCAATGCCATTATCGAGGGCAAACGCCTATCGGCTATTGATAAGACCCCGGACGGAGCCGCCGTCAGGTGGCAATTTGGCGATGGCTATGGCTATACATCCGATCAACGTCACCCACAACACGACTATTACAAGGTGGGCGACTATGCCGTCAAGATGATTGCGGAAAGCGATTCGGCTGCGTGGGGCTGCGAGAAAGTAGTTTCTGTGGCAGGACTGACCTCTATATCCCCCGATAATGTAGGCAATAGCGGTTATTACTTCCCTACTATCTATGGTGGTGCACTCACCAAAGATATAAGCAAGATTTTCCTTGCTAAAGATAGTGTTCTCATTCCGTGTGATTCGCTTCTGAATTACGAAAACGGCAAGATGAAAGTGCGCTTTACCGTTGAGCAGGCTACTGTCGGTTACTGTAGTTTGATAGTGGATAAAGACACCCTTCGAGATGATGTCTATATCAGTGAGGTAGTAGACAGCTGGTCACCCGAAATTACACTTACCGGACGTGAGAAACTGCTCAAAGACAAGTGGCAGACTTATACTTTCACCATCCGCAACCGCAATAACACATCGATGTACCAAGTGCCTTTCTATCTGTTCGTTCAAGATGTGAAGGACTTAGATGTTGAGTTTATCAACTTCAAGATGGGCGAACCGATTATTAAGGAGATGCCGGAGGAGTACAAAAATCACCTCCGCGATTCGATTGGGGAATACGGAATGTGCAAGATTAAGACACCTAATTTAAAGGACTCTGTACCTGCTCGTCTTTATTTCTTGATACTGCCTATCGTAGAGGCAAATAGTTCGGAAGAGTTCCGTGTACGCATCAAAGGTAATGGGGACATTTATGTTTTAGGTGGCGTTTCCGCACCTCTGTTGGCGCCCCAAGGTGCTTATCGTATCCACTATGATGATTGGCTCGATAATATGACGTCTCCTGCTGCTGCTCCTGCCCGTTATATCCGCCGCGTAGCGATGAACGATATGACTACTAAAGCCGGTTGTTTGATGGAATATATCGGTCGAGGAGTCATTTCGGGTACAGCCGGAGCTATCCCCGGTGGCGACTGCTTGGTCGGAATGGGATTCACGGTGTACGATTTTTATAACGACGTCAAAGACGATAACAAGAAAATAGTCAGCAATGCCCTTTGGAACTTCGGAGGATCAGCCATCGGTTGTGCAGCCAGTTTGATGGGACCCCTTACAGGTTTCCTTGTAGGCACTATTTCCAGCATGATTAGTAACTATCATACCGTGAAGGAGTGTCTCGGCGACCCCAACACAACTGAAAAGCAAGTGCGTTCTGTCTCGTCACTTGACCCCAACGAGATGGTCGGACCCGCAGGTGCAGGAGACGAACATTGGCTCAAGCATAATCAAGACATGGATTATACCATCTTCTTCGAGAATAAATCTACCGCCACTGCTCCTGCTCATACGATTGCCATTCGCGATACGTTGGATACCACTACGCTTGACCTTTCCTCGTTCGGCTTCACCCACTTTGCTTGGGGAGATACCACTTTCTCTATTGAGGGAGCGAACGTGCAAGAGTTCACGCGCGATGTCGATTTGCGTCCCGCTAAGGAACTGATTGTGCGCGTCAGCGGTAAGTTAGATACCATCAAGGGTATTGCCGATTGGACGAT
>JAKSNE010000253.1 GCA_024400135.1 Paludibacteraceae bacterium | reverse complement strand
TTAAGCAGTACCATCACGAGCATCGTTCCTAACACGCCCACCGGATACGCCACCGCATAACCGAGGGAGATAGGATCGCTATTGCCTAACTGGTCTAACGCCTCTTGCGCCGCACCTAAAGACGGTGTGGAAGTGACGGCTCCCGAGAGAACACCCACTAACATGGGGAAGGAAGTGGAGGATGTAAATGAATTGATGATATAAAAGAGGGCTATCGTTGTACCCGTTCCAAGAAGGGCTATGAGCACTGCCAAGGCATTGAGTTTGAGACCGCCATGCTTGAAGGACGAGAAAAACGAGGGTCCTACCTGTAGTCCGACCGAGTAGATGAAGAAGATCAGTCCGAGGTTCTTGAGCACATCCATCACGAGTGCGTCCGTGGGCAGATGGAGGTGTCCTACCGCCAAAGCCACAAACAAAACAAACACTACACCGAAGGATATTCCTCCGATTTTAATCTTCCCTAAAGCCATGCCTAAGGCTATCACTACGGAGAACAAAAAAATCGTTCCCGCAATCGCATTTTCAGCAAAAAGTTCTATTATCCAGTTCATAATCGCTGCAAAGTTACACAAATTTATTGATTTATGCAAAAAAATTTGGCGATTTGGTATATTTTTTGTACCTTTGCAAAACGAAATGCGCAAAATTCTTTACATAGTACTCTTTTCCCCCCTCTGTTTGATGGCTCAGGAGGTGACGCGAGTGGTTCATCCGAATATCGCGACCTTGCGTATCCGCACGCTCCAAGAGGCGCAGGAATATACTCGTACTGCGACCCGTCCGTTCCTTATCTTAGAGGACGAACGTATCGACGGTTCCGACCCGGCAAACACGTTAGAAATCAGTTTCGACGAGCTCAGCCATGACCCAAGGCTATACACCTACACGGTCACGCACCTCAATGCGAACTATATGCCCAGCGATTTGATGAGTAGCGAGTACCTCAGCGGTTTTACTACGCAGGACATCAACACCTACGATTTCTCGCTCAACACGCAGCAACTCTATACGCACTACTCGTTCACCTTCCCCAATGACGATATGCAGATCACTCGTTCGGGTAACTACGCGATAACGATTTATGAGGACGGCGACCCTGAGAATGTGGCGGCGGTGGCGGTGTTCTCCGTTTTAGACCAACGCGTGAGCGTGACAGGACAAGTGCTGTCGAATACGGTGAAGGAGTTTTCGGGTCATTATCAGCAGTTGGACTTATCCGTCACTTTCCCTGCAACCACGCGCAACGAGGAGTATTTCATTGCGGTTCAGCAGAATGGGCGTTGGGATAACTTCGTGTTTGCGCCTACGCCATCGTATCGCGAGTCGAATAAACTCAAATGGATCAACCACGCTCAACTCGTCTTTGAGGGGGGCAACGAATATCGCCATTTCGACACCTACTCCGTCTATTATGCCGGAACGGGTGTGGATCGCGTTCGTTACGACCAAGGCGAGTATCACGCGCTTTTAGATATCGACCGCTCTCATCAGCAAGGCGTCTATACCCATCGCTATGACGCTAATGGGCAGCGACTGGTTAATGCCGAGCGCACGCAAGACGTCGATACCGAAGCCGAATATATGTGGGTACACTTCGCTCTGCCCGTCGAGCAACCGCTAATGAATCAGACGCTGTATGTCGGTGGCGACGTTTTCTATAACCGCCTCACGGCGGAGAACCGCATGAATTACGATGCTGAGAACAAGCTATATTGGCTCAACGCTTACATCAAACAAGGCGGTGCCGATTATCAGTATTGGGCTGTCAA
>JAKSNE010000252.1 GCA_024400135.1 Paludibacteraceae bacterium | reverse complement strand
GCTAAGTGCAAGACTGCTCACACGCCGCACAACCTTGATTTCGCTACGGCAATGCACCGCGAGTTCCTGCGTTCGGGCGACATGCGTAACACGAAGTTCGAGTAATGCAGAAGGTTCTACATATTGTAGAATGGTTAGGAATAATGGCCATCCTTGCGTTAATGTCCATTGGTATATGGGCGTTAGCGGGGGGTGGCCAATCCGTTGCTGCCCTCAAATGGTTACAAGTCGGCCAAACGTTGAGTGTCTTCGTTTTGCCCCCTATCCTCTGCGCCCTTTGGTGGTATAAGAAGGATTGGAAATCTGCCTTAGGTCTTTCAACGAAGCGATCTTTCAGCGATAGCGATCTTTCAACGAAGTGGTCCGCCAGCGCAGCGGTCCTACTAATAATCCTCGCCTCCCCGGGTATCTCTCTTCTCTCGTATTGGAATCAGAGTATCACGTTCCCTCCTTGCCTTGCGGAGTTAGAGAGTTCGTTGCGTGCAATGGAGGATGAGGCAGCCGATTTGATCTTACTCTTTGCGAAAGCAGATAATGTGGAGATATTGATCGTTAATCTTTTTGTGATGGCGATTCTGCCGGCCTTCGGTGAAGAACTCACCTTCCGCGGCTTACTCTTCTCGTTCTTCAAAAAAGAAAACTCTCAACTCTCAACTTCTAAGCTCTCAACTAATAAACTAGACGGCTACTCTACACTCTACACTCTATACTCTACACTAATAATATGGATTTCGGCGATTATCTTCTCCGCCGTCCACATGCAGTTCTTTGGTTTTATCCCTCGTATGCTGTTAGGGGCGCTGTTTGGCTATGTGTTTGTGTGGAGCGGGAACCTGTGGTTGCCGATTGTGATGCACCTTACCAACAATGCGTTTGCTGTGTTGATGTACAATATCTTTGATTGGTGCGGCAAAGACCCTTCGACATTAGATACCTTCGGTACCGGTGACACTCTTTGGGTGGGAATCCTCTCGTTGATTCTCACGGGTGTAGGTATTTATTTCTTACGAAAACTCCTTATTCGCGCGCGTAGGTGATACGCGTAATAGAAGGTGTGACTTCGAGTTCCACCTCGCGACCTAACCACAAGGGTAGGTTCTTTTCGACGTGTCCTGCGGGGAAGTTAAACGCTACGGGATAGTCATAATCCGCTACAGCACGCAGGATGGTCTCTTCTATCGTTTCGTGCATTCCCGGGTCTTGTTCGCAGTCTGTGAACTGACCCACAATCAGTCCGCTGAGGTTTGCTAATACCCCACTAAGACGCAGGTTCTGCATCATCCTATCTATGTGATAATGCCGCTCGGCGATATCCTCGATAAAGAGGATAGAGGGATTAGTAAGACCATAAGGTGTACCTTGAAGACCGTAGAGGACGGATAGATTGCCACCGATAAGTGTCCCTCGCGCAATCCCGGGACGGTTTAATGGGTGCTTCTTCACCTCTAAACTCTCCACTCTACACTCTACACTTTCAACTACTCTACACTCTACACTCTCAACTCTACACTCCTGCAACGCTTTGCGGAAACTTTGCAACGCCTCACTCTCCTCCGGCAAGGTGGCAATGTGTTTGCACATGATTGCGTGCAAGGACGGCACACCGATGGAGTGCATCAGTTGGTGCAGGGCGGTGATATCGGAGAAACCGATAACAAGTTTTGGAGTAGGTCTAATGCGGTCTAATATCCGCTGTAATCCGTACCCGCCGCGAGCACAGAGGATAGCATCGACCTTCGGGTCAGCAAATGCTTCGTTGAGGTCGCTTATCCTTTGCT
>JAKSNE010000251.1 GCA_024400135.1 Paludibacteraceae bacterium | reverse complement strand
GACACGATGAACAAAGGGCTGACGGAAGCTAATGTGCTGAAGGAGGAGTATATCGGTTTGTTCTTATGCAAGCAATCCGCCTTATTAGAGGAGATAGAGAAGATGCAGAAGTACGTGTCCAATCCTAACTACGTACGCGTCCGCAAGCAGAAGAACGACTTCTACAAGCAGTTTGACGAGATGTTCCTACACCTCTTCCCGAATTTCGTTGAGCAGGTGAACGCGTTGGCACTGCCCGGGGAGCAGGTCGAACTGAAGAAAGGCGAACGGCTCTCGCCGGAATTGCGTATCTTAGCCTTGATGCGGTTGGGTATCACGCAGAACGACCAGATAGCGAACGTATTAGACCATTCGGTGAACACCATCTATACCTATAAGACCCGCGCGAGAAATCGCACAGGTCTTACGTTAGAGCAATGGCATCAAGCGTTGATGTCTATCAGTTTCGATAAAAACGATATGAATACGCCGGTAGCGTAATAGAGCGTTGTAAGTCCCCTACCCCTTGTAACTCAATCGGTAAGTTAGCCGTCTGCTCCTTGGCGGAGACATTGACGGCGACGAGTAGGAAGGTGGATTGTGGATTGGTGATTTGTGATTGGTAATAGAGGATTGCCATGTTGGGGTTACTATCCACGTGGGTGAACGAACCGGCACGAACCTCTTTGGTTTGGTGATAGACAGCGATCATCTGTTTGTAGGCTTCGTAGGTGGCACTGTTATCCGACCAGTTCATCAGCGGCGAGTCTTCGGGACGGCAGCAGAACGGGATCTGTCGCATATACCCCACTTCTTGCGAGGAATAGATAAGCGGTACACCCCCTAAGAAATACGTTAGACAGGCAGCAGCCAACATCCCCTCTTGCGACTTATAGAGTTGGGTATTGGACTTCTCGGCACAAGCGTCGTGGTTAGTGATATAACGCAACCGCTCTTTTCCCGTAGGCGTAGCGAACTTCTCGCGGTCGGAGACGGCATAGAGATTCGCTAACGAGCCTTTGGTATAGAGGTCTTGCACAGCGGAGAGGTAGTTCCAACTATAGAGCCAATCAAAACCGGCATTATACAGGTTATCGTGAGAGGTCTCGGCTAAAAGGATAGCATTGGGTTTGATTGCACGAATCGCTTTGATCGCCTCCACCCAAAACTCGTCCGGACAGCCGTGTGCGTAGTCGCAACGGAAACCATCCACATCCGCCGTCTTCACCCAATAGGTTAGGGCATCCGTCATCGCTTGCCACACTTCGCGTTTGGAGTAGTCAAAGAACGTGACATCTGTCCAAGCGCGTTCGTCCGCCGTCTGTGCCGGCGTGAACCAATCGGGGTGCTCAATCACCCAGTTATTGTCCCACGAGGCATGGTTGGCAATCCAGTCTAACATCACTAACATCCCTTTCTCGTGGGCGTGCTGAACGAGGGTCTTGAGGTCGTCCAGCGTACCGAACGTAGGATTGACCGCCTTAAAATCGCGAATACAGTAGGGCGAGTTCACTGCCTTGAGTTCGCCGATGGGGAAGATAGGCATCAGCCATAGCACGTTCACGCCCATCTGTTGAAGGGAGTCGAGGTGGTTGTCGATAGCCTTAAACGCACCCGAACGCGCAAACACTTTCTCGTTGGCTTGGTAAACGACGTAGTCGTTCGCCGCGAGTACTTGGGTGGTGTCACTCTTCTCTTGTGGCGGGTTCGTGGGCTGAGGCTTGCAGCCTATAAGCAGTGCGAGCACTGCTATAGTGGAGAGTGTAGAGTTTAGAGTGTAGAGTAGCCTGTTAGTCATAATAGT
>JAKSNE010000250.1 GCA_024400135.1 Paludibacteraceae bacterium | reverse complement strand
TTTCTTTTTCGTTGAGGAAGATAGCGTACGCGTTTTGCAAGTTATTGCAAAGCTGGCGGTGTTTGATACCAAGGTTAGCAGTTGTCTCCTCAAACGTGTTTTGCGCCTCCATCAAGGCGATTTTCTTCTCGTGTACACCGGCAGCGCGCTTTCCCGAAGACCAGATAGGCAGGCTAACCGAGACGGCAACCATGTTCGGAGGGGTCATGTTCAAACCACCATCCGAGAGGTTATGACGATACTGATACTGATACGATGCGCCAATAGTCGGGCCGTATGCCCAACCTGCCATCGCTTTGTTTTTCTTTGCCAACTCAACGTTCTTTTGCAAAAGCTGATAGTTGTAGTTATTCTCTATCACGAAAGGCTCGGCGATAAGACTCACTATTTTTTCCGACATACTCTCGGGATTAGGACTTGAGGTCAGCACCAACTCCGTTTCAGCAGGTACGCCTAACAACACGCGGAGGGTGTTGTATGCTAATTCCACGTTTCGTTTGTTTTGGTTGACATTATTTTTCATTGCGTTCACACGCACTAACATCTGGTCGTATTGGGTCTGCTCTGCCGCACCTACTTCGACCATTTTTTTGGTCTGATCGGCCAACGTGGACATATTCGCTACCGTCGAATCGAGCAACGCCGTCACGGACTCCATTACCTTAACGGACATGTATGTGGTCATCACATTGCCACGCAGGTCGGTTTCGGTCTGTTGACGCGTGATGTCTTGCATCTGAATAGCGATATTCTGAAGCAATATGCCCACAATCGCTTGTCCGTTCAGACCGATAGAAGCGGTGACGCTTGCCGTGAGGTAGTTAGGCATCGGCATCGTTCCACCCATGAAGTTCATTTCGTAGTTACACATGTCAATAAACTGACCGGATGCATCGGCTTGAGGGAGCAGAGCCGCAATCGTCTGCCAACGCTGGGCGTGCGCTTTCTTCACCTCAAGAGTAGCATTCTGCATTGAGCGGTTCTGCTTAACCGCATACTCTTGCGCCTCTTCTAACGAGAGGGTCAAACTCTCCTGCGCCTCTACCATCGAGAGCGTCAATAAGGAGATTACAATCACTAAAATCTTTTTCATATAACTTTTTTTTAATTCATCATTTCCTCAATCTTTCTCTTTCCTTCCTCAGAGATGATGCCTCTAAATAGCACATCTAATCCATATTTACTAACGCGCGCACATAGGTTTTGGTCCTTTGTCGTTGCCAACTCATCCACCATCCACTCGTGCAACTTAGCAAACAATATCGCCGTCAGTTTGGGGTCTATATCCTCGCGGAACACATGCTCTCTAACGCCTGCCTCAAAGAACGTTTGGAACAACTCTTTGTTGCGTGCTTTCACGCGATTAAGGTGTCCCTCAAAGGCTTGAGGATAGTATTTCTTTAGGTCATAGAGCACGGGTGGGATCTGCCTCACGTCTTGTGCTTTCTTGAGAATCTGAATCGAGCGCACCAGTATATCCACGACCGTTTTGCCCTTGACCGAACGCATATATTCGTCTTCTTGCGCTTGTTCGCGACGACGAAGGAGTGCGTCCACCAGTGCATCTTTGGTCTCGAAATAGACATAGAACGTCTTTTTGGACATTCCCAAATCGCGGCAGATGTCGTCTATCGACACCGAGCGAATGCCCACTTGGCACATCTTCTCGCTCGCCGCTGCCAAAATTTGTTCTTTCTGATTCTCAGTCATAGTTGTAAGAGGTTAATCAAATCCGCTGCAAAGGTACGACTTTTTTTCGATATATGCAAGAAACTTGGAAACTTTT
>JAKSNE010000025.1 GCA_024400135.1 Paludibacteraceae bacterium | reverse complement strand
TCGTAACTGGCACCAATGCGGAAGTTGGTCGGAATAAAGTTACGGTGTACCTTATCCCACGTCATCTTACCACCCATGTTTTGTAACGCAAAACCGAGTGTGAAGTTAGACGTTCCCATCGGAAGGTCAATCGGTTGCTTGTAGTACAGACCTAAGTCGGCAGCCATCGTCCAAGCAGGGTACATCTCTGTTGAGGAGCCGCTTGTGGATTGGTTCTTACCGTTGTTCAAGTCGGAATACATAAAACGCAAAGCAACGGACATACTAACGTACTCGTGTAACTTACGGTAGTAAGACAAGTCTATTGCCCATTCGTTAGGACGGCAACTTAGGTCGTAGCTCTCTGCTGCGGCAGAAGATTTCATAAATACCTCACCATAGCTGAAATACGTGAACGAAGCGCCAAGACCTTGTAACTCGTCGAACTTAAAGTAACCGGCTAAATACGCCAAGTCAATGTCGTTGACACCTAAGTTACGTAACCACGGTGTGTAGTTACCGGTAATACCACCTTGGCTCTCCATATACGCATACTTAGCAGGATTCCAACGCTGCGAGTTGAGGTCGGGTGCGGTAGAAGCACCAATGTCTCCCAAACCGGCAGCGCGAGCATCCGGTGCGATATTCAAAGCGGGCATTGCGGTGATAACAGGGTTCATTGCTGCGTCCTCTGCCATCAAGACGGCTGACATACTTAAGATAGCCGTCACAGTTAAAAGAATTTTTTTCATAATGAATTTTTAGTTAATTTATTAAAAATGATTTGATTTGAATAACTTTTCTAAAATTGTTTCATAGGCAAACATATATTAGGGCAGTACCAGTATCTTCCCTGTAAGGGCGGAACTGCCGTTGGTTTCTGATTTTATAGTAACTCGATAAATATATAATCCGGTAGAGATTGCAATCTGACTCATCGGAACATGTATTTCAAACGCATTCGGTTGGGACTGTGACCATAGACGGCGTCCTGCCAAGTCGTAGAAACTAACTTCGGTAGCGAGAATCTGATCTTTCTGATCGTGTTTGAGTTCTAGTGTCAACTCGTCCGAGAGGGAAGCGGGATTAGGATAAGCAATCACTTTGTAGAGCGTCGGAGCCGCATCTTTCTTGACGGTGAAGTTCATCATCCTCGTTGAACTGAGGTTGACTAAGTTCCATGCGCGGAAGAAGAGGGAGTGCGGACCATCCTCTAAAGCGGGAAGACGGAACGTGACCGAGCCGGATTGGTATGTGCCGCGATCGGACATAAACAAACTATTGAGGTTGTACGTCTGCGTAGCGGAATTATCCACGACTAACTCAAGGTCGTGACCGATACTACTTCCCACCGTGTTGATACCATACTTATCGTAAAGGGTAGCATAGAACCGAGGCGTAGAATAGGTGGTAGCATCCAATGGTTTATACTGTTCTTCTTCCTCTAAGTACATAACGATGTCCGGTCCAACGGAATCGGTAATGGTAATGGAAGATATACCACCCACCACAAAATCGTCTTTGATACCCAGTCCGTCTCGATAGTGCTCGTTGTCGAAAGCGTAATACACAATACGACCGGGACCGTAGTTATAACGAATATCTTTGGGTGTCATAAATTGATAAGAGAAGAAACCGTTAACGACCTCTACGCGCCCGTGGAAGATGACGTTAGGATAGTCGTTGTAGGTGAACTTCTCTTGGTTCTTGAGCGAAACAGTCATTTGTTGTTGCTTATCATAGACGGTCACATCGACTGTTCCGTTAAACCACGTGGCAGTATCTTTTTGTGCGTCTTGAATAAATCCGTGTACCTTATACACGTTGAGTGCGCTGAGGGTGTCCAACTGCGTAGTCGTCTGTACCGATATATCCGAAGGGTAGGGAAGGCGAATAGCGGGATCGCCTAATAGGAAGAAGGCGAGTTTGTTGGTATCGTAGCCCAACTTGTTTTTACCCACCATCAACGCTTCTCCGATTGTCATGGGGTATTGATAGGCGTCTTGGTGTTCAAATAAAGCGGAACAGAAGGCGTTATTTAAGAGCCTATTCATGTTTGCATAGACTGTTCGGCAAGACGAGATAACACCAATAGCACCTCCGTGAGGATTGAGTACGGCTTCTTCGGCGGCACATTTTTTACCCGAGTCGAAATGGGCAAAACTACATGTAGCAAAGAACCATAAAGGCCATTGGCTGTTGGTCATCTTACGTATCGAGTTAAGGGTAATCATAGATTCACTGGTGACCGCATTATATCCTCCGTGACCGGAGTAGTTGAGCATTAAGATACCATTCTGCAAGTAGTTATCGAGTTGGTTCTGCGCAATAGGACAAGACTCCGAACTGGAGGTGATTACTTTGGGATAAGCGTCAAGATAAATCTTGTGTATAACATAGTCCGGCACTTGTTTGGCTAAAGGTGCTGCTACAGCATCTGCATCCTTAATATGCGGGTTATCATCGACATTGTCTGCCATAAAGAGCAGTTCGCGACGCCAACTCTCTTGCTGACTGGAACAGATATATTCCTCTATCTTATTGACCATCGCTTGGGCTTCGTCCACCGTCGATACCGGCAAACGACCCACACCAATCTCCATCGTTGCTTTGGCTTCAGCCATCATCGAGTCTTTCAAATACCCGAAATAACCATCATTACTAATCGCGCGTATCTCGTTCTCCGAGTCAATGGCTTGATAGGTCAATAGCGTGTTCGGTCCTGAGTTGGTCAATAACTTACGGTTATCGTACGTCCCATCCCCCATCAGCAATAACCACCTTGGGGCTATCGTGGATACACTACTTTTCTCGTTTTCGTAAAGCATCTTCATCAGTTTACGATAAGCGGTTGCGTCGGGCGTTCCTGACGAAAACTCGTTATAGACCTGTTGGTCGGTTACAACAGCCCATGTAAATGGCTCTTCACTGCTGCGATAAGGATTATTGACGTGAGCCCGACATAGCTGTTCGGCCGCACCTACCATCTCTTTGGGAGAAATAACCACATACATGATGTCTCGTAAACCATGGAGGTCTTGATTTTCTATTGACCCTATAACACTTGGTGTCTGCCAACCGCTTGCATTGGGTTGAATGGCAACGTACTCGTGTACTTCGTCCTCGTTATTCGCGTAGAAGACGAGTGTATTGCCTTCTATAGAGGTCTGAACGGCTTTTATATCATCAAGGTGAGTAATATCTAAAACAAGGGTTTGACTATTGGCATTGCTGATGTGATAGGCGAGGGTAGTGCTCTCATACAAACGAGCAGGTGTACGAAAGGCGAGCCAAGCCCCGTCCATCGTAAGCGAACAAGTGGCGGACATCTCGACGTAATTGAGGTAACCTTTACTTCCGCTTTCGGTATTAAGGAAAGTGATAGATACCGATTGGTCTCCTTTTCCTACAGCAGTGAAAGAGGTGGATAAGGTCGCCGGAGTACCAAAAGTATAGTGATCGGAGCAAGGTGCAGTGGCTATTTTCTTGGTCTCGGAACCCATCTTTACCTCAGTCTGGCTAAAGGATTTAGCAACGCCTGCAATCATTACCCGACAGTGAATATCATCAGACACGATACGCGAGAAAGGCAAACGGATGGTCAGTGGGGTATTGGGCGATAATGTCTCGCCATAGAACTCTCTACCGCCACCATCTACTCCCGTTGGGTCTAAGAGATTAAGAATATCTTGTTCGTGAACTTGATATGCTGTATAATAATCTACTATTTCGGCACCCTCCGAACTGATTGCCGGAGCATAAACTAAATCCGGTTGTGGTGTATCTACATCGGACAAAAAGTAATAACCTCTATCCGAATAGGGATTGCGGGTGTGCGTAAAGATTTCTTGCAAGGGTTCATATTTCCACCGAAACGAACCTTGACCATAGAATAAGATGCGATCGCTAAGACGAACACATCCCACTTGAGGTAGGTCGTCAATGACTCCGTCTGCCCATTGTGTGGGTAACATCGCTCCGCCATAGCCATAGACGTGCGTCTTAGCCGGATCTAATCCCGCTTGACGTAGTTGATCGTACGTGAGGCAATAAACGCCGCTCTCGTTAACTTGAATCTTTACCCATTTCCCTTGACTGAGTCGAGAATGAGAGACGTGGGGACCGGCTTGTATCCCAACGATGGCAATCGATAAAAACAGACTACCTAATATGGTCACTAATCGTTTCATTTTATTTTACAATATAACACTTCTTGTTCTTGTTCATAACGAGTTACTTCTTCATTGCGAACCGCTATTCGTCTCGGTTCGTTCTCCTCAATGAAGATGAGGTCTCCTTGCCTAATCGTCATCACGCGTGAGGCTTGGTGTATGGCTTCGTTCACAGCAATGACTAATCGGTTCTCATCTAAGAGCTCTTTGTCTAAGTACGTGCCGATGACGGTGGAGTAATCAAAACTGGTGGCTTGCGTCCAACATCGTCCTTGACTTAGCGCTTCGGTCAGTGCCTCTTCGGCGCGCATATCGAGTCCGTAAGCAAAAGCGTCCCAATATCGGTCAGCGAACTTAGGGGCGATGTTCTTGCCCAAACGGCTGACGCGTAATATCACGCCCGGCGCGTAGGTGATCTCACCCAACCCGTCCGGAATAAAGAACGGCTTGCGATTGACCAACATCGACGAGTCACCTTTCAGTATCATCTCGACCTTTCCTTTAATATCCGTAAACGCAATAATCTTCATAACTCTACACTCTAAACTACTCTACACTCTACACTCTAAACTACTCTACTACTCTACACTCTACACTCTAAACTATTATTTATTTCTAATAAATAGTTGCACCGGCGTACCCGTAAAGTCCCACCACTCACGCAGTTTATTCTCAAGGAATCGGCGGTAAGGCTCTTTCACATACTGGGGAAGGTTAGCAAAGAACACGAATGTCGGCACTTGCGTGTTGGGCAGTTGCGTACAGTATTTGATTTTGATATATTTGCCCTTCGTAGCCGGTGGTGGGTAGTTCTCTATCAATGGCAAGAACTTCTCGTTGAGTTGAGCGGTAGGCACTTTCTTCTGTTTATTCTCATATACGTGCAATGCTGTCTCAATCACTTTGAAGATACGCTGTTTCGTTGTCGCAGAAGTAAAGATAATCGGGAAATCCGTAAAAGGTGCAATACGCTCCCGAATAGCCGCCTCGTATGCCTTAATGTCTTGATTGGTCTTGTTCTCAATCAAGTCCCATTTATTGATACACACCACCAGTCCTTTCTTGTTCTTCTGTATCAGCGAATAGATATTGAGGTCTTGTGCTTCCACACCGCGCGTGGCATCAATCATCAAGATACACACATCGCAATTCTCTATTGCCCGAATAGAGCGAACGATAGAGTAGTATTCCAAGTCTTCGTTGACTTTCGCTTTCTTACGGATACCCGCCGTATCAACCAAGTAGAAGTCTTTGCCGAACTTATTGTATCGGGTATAGATACTATCGCGTGTCGTGCCCGGGATATCTGTCACAATCGCGCGGTCTTCCCCCATGAACGCATTTAGGATGGACGACTTGCCGGCATTCGGTCTGCCCACAATAGCAAAACGGGGCAGTTCCTCGGTGTCTTCTTCCAGTCCTTCGGGCTTGAAGCGCGCAACGACCTCGTCAAGCAGGTCACCCGTTCCCAGTCCGTTTTCGGCAGAGATAATAAACGGTTCGCCTAAACCTAACTTATAAAACTCGGGAGCACCGTATTGCTGCTCAAAACTATCCACTTTATTCACCGCTAACACGGTGGGTTTCTTCGCCTGCCTTAGCAAGTGAGCCACTTCGCTATCGAACTCAGTCACGCCTTCGTTCACATCCACAACAAGCAAAACGACATCTGCCTCTTTGATTGCCAAATCGACTTGTCTGTTGATCTCGCTCTCAAACGTGTCGTCGGAGTTGACGACCCAACCGCCTGTGTCGATGACCGAGAACTCGCGACCACACCAATCGGCTTTGCCGTATTGGCGGTCACGCGTAGTGCCTGCCTGCTCCGTCACGATAGCGCGACGAGTCTTCGTTAATCTATTAAATAGAGTAGATTTGCCTACGTTAGGCCTCCCTACAATTGCCACAATGTTTGCCATCTTTCTTACAATGTTCGTTATTATTATCTTCACATCCGCCGTCACATTGACCCTCGCAATGTCCACCGCAGTGGTGACCGCAATGGTGCGGGTGACGGATAGCCTCTAACTCTTTTTCGCTAGCCGCACGGATATCTAAAATCTTTCCCGTGAAATGTAAATCTTCTCCTGCCAAGGGGTGATTGAGGTCGATAGTCACCTTCTCGTCGCTAATCTCAACGACTTGTGCATTGACAATCTGACCATCTACCGTGTTCATTGGAATAACATTTCCTACAAACACACGTTCGCTATCGAACTCGCCATCGCCATTAAAGAAGAGCTGTTTGTCAAGTTCCATCAACCCTTCCTCGTCGTACTCGCCGTAAGCGTCGGCGTGGTTAATACGGAAGTCAAACTCGCTGCCCACTTCCAGACCTTCTAATGCGGCTTCAAACTTAGGCAGCATCATCTTCTCGCCGTGACAATAGGTGAGCGGATGTTCTGCTGTCATCTTTTCCAATAGCTCTTCGGCTCCATTTTCTCCATTCACGTACATCTCGTACGTCAAGGTTACTACTTTTTCATTTTCTATTTTCATATTCTTAACTCTTAATTCTTAATTCTTAATTAATCTCTACCACCACGTAACAAGTTTCTGCGTCGCTGCGGCACTACTCTTATCATACTTCAAGTCCGCTAACATGCTCGCATTGACGCCAATGTGGAAGTTATAACTCTTATACGGACCGAAGGGCACGAAACTACAGGTCATTGACCAGCAGTGCAAATCGCGTACTACATTAAACGTAGCCGATGAGAACCGCTTAGCCTTAAAATCAAAACTGGTACTTGCCGTCACTTTCCATCCTTCGCCTAAGCCTAACGAACCCGATAAGTTTAAACTATGGGTCAATCCCATCCGATATTGCATCTTCTTCTCGTCGAAGTTGGCTGCTACGTGTGCAAGGTCACCATAGTTGATGGTGTAGGAGACGGATAACGACCATGGGATTTGCGTCTTAGTGTAACCATCCTCGTCGGCCTCGCTTTTTTTGCCGTCTCGTTTACCATTGACCATTGTTCCGTCCGGTCCTACACGGGAAGTCTCCATATTTCCGTCTTCGTTCTCGGTCGTTTCTGTGTTGTCTTTGTTTTTGTCTTTCTTCTCAAACCATTTCTTAAACGTCTGATTGTTGAAGGTATAACTCAAACTGGCTCCGGTACCGCTCCAATGCGGGAAACGATGGTTGTGCCAGTATTGTTTGTTCGTCCTTACAGGTGTACCTAAAGCGTTGTATTCGTACATGTACGGGTCAAGCGATGTGCTGAGGTTGATGGTGTAATTGACTTTGGGAATCTTAATACGTACATTGACACCAAAATTACTCCAACGCATAGAATCCGCAATAAAGTTATACCCTCCCGTGATGGAGAAGTTATCGATGATACTATAAACTTTATACGGATCCTTGCCCGTTGTGTCTTGCAGGTTCTTGAGTTTCATCTCTAAGTTGCTGGCAAGCGAGAAACTCAATGTTCCCGCTGCGCCATTAGACGCGTTGCCGTATATGCCTCGCTCGTAATGCGAATAAGTCTGTCTCACAAAGACGGGATTGCCGGCGGCATCTACTTTCTGCACTTGCCTTCCTTGGTCATCAATCTCTCCTGTATATACAGGCTGATCGTAATGCCCGTAATATCCCCAACCCTTCGTTCCGAAATCGGGGTGATAGTTGAAGCTCAGAGATGGTGTCAGCACGTGCCTAAAGGCAACAACGCGCGTATTCGGGAATAGTTTCTTCATGGGTGTGAACATTCCGTATAACTTTGTAGATAGCGATAAGCCTACGTTAAAGTCAAACACGTTATAGAAGCCCGTTGTGGTATCTTGTTTTAATTGCTGCGTCTGATCGTCCCAGTCCTTATTGACGCGTTGGAAATACATTCGGTCGGTCATACTGATGGAAGGCGTGATACTCAAATACTTGAATGCCATAAACGACGCAGAGATAGGTACGGAGTGTTTCAAGCCTGTCTGCCAGTCCCGAAGGAAGTTCGTCTTGAAGAATTGATTTTCCTTCACATTGCTGATGGAGATTTGTCCTGTACCCGTATAACTGAGCGTAATCTTCTCGTACCACTTCTCTTTGCCTACAGGCTTCTTGCGCTTGAAAGGATTGATTCTACTCATGTTAATGTTTAGACTCGGTGCCGTCACGGATAACGTGGAGTCCTGCGTGCGCTGTTGGATACTCATCGTCATACCTATCGACCACGGACTATCGGGGAAACGTTGCGTGTAACTGATAGACGAAGCCTTCGTGTTTTGAGAGGTTAAGGCAGGGTTGTAATAACTATTGATATTACTGCGGTTATAACCACTCGTCGAGAAATCAACCGAAGCCGAGAAGTTATTGTACGGATTGGCTTTTGAGTCTTGCGTATGCGTCCAATGTACACTGAAGTTCGTGGCTTTAGAATAATTCGGCAAGTCGCGCTCGCCCTCTACGTCTTGACGGAAATTGATATTGATGTTTCCGTTAAACAAATACCGCTTCGTATAACGATAGGTTCCATAGACAGCCCACGTTCCTTTGGTGTAGATATCGCCCTTAACCTCTAAATCCATGTAATCGTTAATCGCGAAGTAATATCCGATACCTTGTAAGTATAAGCCACGACGATAGTCATCACCGAAACTGGGCATAATCAAACCGCTGGTATAGGTCTTTGTGAACGGGAAGAAACCAAACGGAATAGCCAGTGGAACCGGCACTTCACCCACCACAAGGTAAGCCGGACCGGCGGCAATATATTCGCCCGGGTGAACTTTGGCTTTAGTCAATTGCAAATGGAAGTGCGGGTGCTCGTGATTGTCACAAGTGGTGTACCTTCCGCCTTGCATCATCATCTCGTTATCCGTCACTTTCTTCGTCTTATCCGCCACAATATAACCTTCGCCTTGTTGCGTGACCACATTGCGGATATAACCTTTCTTCGTCTTGAGGTTATAATTCATCTGATCCGATTCGTACTCGTCGCCGCCATCCTTGAATACCGGCTTACCTTTCCATTCCTCATTGATGGTATCATAAACACCACGAGCATAAACCAAACTACTATCCATCGTAACACGTATATACTCCGAGTTGAGCTGCATCGTTCCGTAGTTCACCTGCCCCTCACCATGCAAATGCGCCACACCATTATGCATCAGCAAAATGGAGTCCTTGGCTACATAACTCACCGGCTTATCTATCGCTTTACTTTGTGCCCACACAGAACCTATCCCTAATATCAATAGGAATAGCAAGCCTATCAGCCTTTTCGCCTTTCGACTTTCGACTCTTGACCTTATGTGTTTTACACGCGAGCGCATATATACGCAAAATATCGTGCAAAGATACAACTAAATTTTGATATACGCAAATTTATCTATAATTTTTAACAAATTATTTGGTTATTTCAAAAAAAAAGCGTACCTTTGCAGCAAATTTTGATAATTATGACCATTTTAGAGCAAATTGCTGCTTTGCAGCAACAGGTGGCGGATTTGAAGGCTGCCAACCAAGAAGAGTTAGAAAATCTGCGTATTAAGTTCCTTTCCAAGAAAGGTCAGATTTCGGCATTGTACGATGCCTTCCGTGAGGTGCCTAAAGAGGAAAAGGCTGCTATTGGTGCTCCGCTGAATGTGCTTAAACAGTCCGTAGAGGCTCGTATTAACGAACTCAAAGAACAACTATCCACTCTCCACAATCAACAATCAACAAAGCAGGACCTCACTCGTACGCCTGACCCTATTGAGTTAGGCACGCGTCACCCGCTTTCTCTTGTTCGCGAGGAGATTATCAATATCTTCTCCCGCATTGGATTCACGGTAGCCAGTGGTCCCGAAGTGGAGGACGATAAGCACGTGTTTGGGATGCTTAACTTCGCGCCCGAACATCCGGCTCGCGACATGCAAGACACGTTCTTTATCGAAAAAGAAGAAGGTGTCCAAAAACCCACCGACATCCTTCTTCGTACCCATACGTCTTCCGTCCAAACCCACCTTATGACCGCCTTTGCAAAGAAGATTAACTCTCAACTATCAAACGAGACGGCTACTCTAAACTCTAAACTCTCCACTCTAAACTCCGAAGAGCTTGCTCTTCGTGTTCTTTGCCCGGGTCGTGTCTATCGTAACGAGGCTATCTCGGCTCGTGCCCACTGTTTCTTCCATCAGGTAGAAGGACTGTATATCGCTAAGAATGTGAGCTTTGCGGACTTGCGTCAAGCTTTGCTATACTTCGCTAAAGAGATGTTTGGACCCGACACACAGATTCGTCTGCGTCCTTCGTATTTCCCCTTCACCGAGCCTTCGGCAGAGATGGATATCTCGTGCGACTTGTGCGGTGGTAAAGGCTGCGCCTTCTGTAAAGGTACGGGCTGGGTAGAGATTCTCGGCTGTGGTATGGTCGATCCTAACGTTTTAGAGAGCTGCGGCATTGATAGTAAGGTCTATAGCGGCTACGCTTTTGGTATGGGTGTAGAGCGTATAGCGAACCTCAAATATCGCGTCAAAGACTTGCGCCTCTTCTCTGAAAACGATGTGCGTTTCCTCAAGCAGTTTGAGAGCTGCTAAATCAATGAAAAAAGCACTCCCTTATGTGGCAGTTATCATAGCGATGCTGATTTGGTCAGTGTCGGGTGTTGCTATCAAAACCGCATTACTATCTTTCTCTAACTTGACTCTATTAGTAATGCGGTTCACGTTGGCTATTGTCGTTTTGCTGCTGATAGGCTTGTGTTGCCGTTCCAACGCTACGTTAGGTCTGCAAAAACTCGATAAGAAGGATATCCCTCTTTTCCTTTTGGCAGGGTTCTTTCAGCCCTGTTTGTATTATTTGTTTGAGACTTATACCTACGATGCCCTCTCTTCGCCCACGATAGCGGAGACGTTGCTCTCGACCAATCCCGTCTTAGCCCCCATCTTTGCGTGGTTGATCTTGCGCGAGCGGGTTACCATCTATAATATAATAGGTATCGTCATTTCGACTATCGGAATGATTATGCTGGTGCTTGTTGGCTCTACGAACTTCCAATTAGGCAACGCTTGGGGATTGCTAACCGCCGTCCTTGCCGTCTCGACAGCCGTGTTGTATTCGGTGATTTTACGCCGTATTCC
>JAKSNE010000249.1 GCA_024400135.1 Paludibacteraceae bacterium | reverse complement strand
TTATATTCCTGCATCTTCGATAGCTTGAGCAATAGAGTTAGCAATGACGCACATCTCGTCGGTGGGCAGTTCGAGTTTAGGATTGGTGAACAGCATATCCTTCTCGCTATTCATCGGTACGAGGTGGATGTGTACGTGGTTCACCTCCATCCCTAAGACGGCTACACCCACGCGCTTGCAGTTCGTGGCTTTCTTCAGACCTACGGCTACCTGCTTGGCAAAGACCATCATATCCGCAAGCAACTTATCGTCTAAGTCGAAGATATAATCCGCCTCCGGCTCGGGCAGTTTGGGGATGACAAGGGTGTGACCCTTCGTCAAGGGGTGAATATCGAGGAAGGCATAAAAACGGTCGTCTTCCGCTACTTTGAAACTCGGGATTTCCCCGTTGATGATTTTGGTGAAGATAGTCATAACTTTTTAGTTTATAGTTTAGTGTTTAGCGTTTAGAGTTGTTTATTAGTGTAGAGTTTAATTAGTTTAGAGTTGTTCGTTTTTTCAAAACGATGGCTCATCAGAGCCAATGAACTTATTAACTTATAACTTTTAACTCTCAACAACGCTACACTCTACACTTTTTACAGAGATATTTCGAGGATTTCAAATTCCATCGTTCCGGCGGGAACGGTGATGAGGGCTACGTCGCCCACTTTCTTTCCCATCAGACCTTTAGCAATAGGTGTGGTAACCGCAATCTTACCTTCCGCAAGATTGGCTTCGCCTTCGGTCACGAGTTGATAGGTCTTCTCCGCACCATTGCGTTTGTTGCGGATACGAACCTTGGTCAAGATCTGAACCTCATCGGTCTTGATAGCTTTCTCATCAATCACGCGGGCATCCATAATCTTTGCTTTGAGCATAGCGATCTTGCTCTCAAGCATACCCTGCTCCTCTTTGGCGGCATCATACTCAGCATTCTCACTCAGGTCACCTTTGTCGCGTGCCTCTGCAATAGCGGCGATGACACGTGGACGCTCAGTGCCCTCTAAAAATTGTAGTTCTTCTTTCAGTTTCTGCAGGCCTTCTGCAGTCATGTACGTTGTTGCCATGATATATAAATTATTAAAATTGTCAAATAGTAAATAACCCCTATGGTTTTTGTGCGACTTTAAAAACAACAGGGGACTTCACAGCCACCTGTTGCCAAAAACCTAAACCTTAACTATGAAAATTTATTTATTTTCGAGTGCAAAGGTACTGCTTTTATTTGATATAACCAAATTTTTTAGCAAAAAAATGCAAAAAATCTTGATTATTTGTCATTTTCGACGATTTTTCCCCTCAAAGTGGCAGCAGAAGCGCTCTCAATCTGCACATTTACGAGTTCGCCAATGTGCCTTCCTTCCCTCGGAAAGACGACCGTCTTGTATTGCTCCGTACGACCATACATCTGTTCGTTACTGCGTTTGGAGAACCCTTCCACCAGCACCTCAACCACCTTGCCTACCTCGCGTTCGTTGCTGATGAGACTGAGTTCATTTTGGAGAGCGATGATCTCGTTCAGTCGGCGGATCTTCTCTTCCTCGGACACGTTATCGGGCAGGTGCTTTTGTGCAAATGTCCCCGGTCGCTCACTGTACTTGAACATAAATGCGGTATCGAATCCGACCTCGCGCATGAGGCTCAGCGTCTGGGCGTGGTCTTCCAATGTCTCGTCGTGGAATCCGCAGAACACATCCGTTCCAATCGTGGCAGTAGGCAGGATACGACGGATAGCGGCGATACGGTCGAGGTACTGCTCGCGCGTGTACTTGCGATTCATTAGTTTAAGTATCTTGTTGCTTCCGCT
>JAKSNE010000248.1 GCA_024400135.1 Paludibacteraceae bacterium | reverse complement strand
ATAATCGCACATCTTCCAGCCTTCTTGATTATACCCGCACGGAAGGGTTACCGAAGGATTACCGCATAATTGTCTCGATGAAACGGGTGATTCAAAATCCTCACTCTTTTACATCTCGTGAGCGATGTTACCACACCTCTTGTGTATTCAGATTCGGGTCCTTTGGATAGTCGATTGTGTAGTGCAAACCTCTACTCTCCTTGCGCTCTAAGGCGTGACGAGTGATGAGATAACCAATATTGATCATGTTCCTCAACTCGCAGATATCCTTCGTCGCTTTCACGCGCTTAAACAGGTCTTCGGTCTCCTCGTAGAGCAAGTCCAGACGCTCCCAAGCACGGTGCAGACGCAGGTCGCTACGAACGATACCCACATACGTGGACATAATCTGTCCTACCTCGCGAACGTCCTGAGAAATAAGCACTTTCTCCTCGTTACTCATCGTTCCTTCGTCATTCCAAGCGGGCACTTTTTCGTTGAAGTCGTAGTTCTCAATCATGCTGAGCGAGTGTTTGGCTGCGGCATCTGCATAGACTACTGCTTCAATCAGCGAGTTAGACGCCAAGCGATTGCCACCATGCAGTCCCGTACAACTGCACTCACCTACCGCATAAAGCCGATGGATACTGCTTTCACCATCAAGGTTGACTTGTATGCCACCGCACATATAGTGAGCACAAGGCGCTACAGGGATATACTCTTTCGTTATGTCGATACCGATACTCAGGCACTTAGCGTAGATATTCGGGAAATGGTGTTTGGTTTCCTCGGGGTCTTTGTGGGTGACATCAAGGCAGACGTGGTCCAAGCCGTGAATTTTCATCTCGTTATCAATCGCACGAGCAACGATGTCGCGAGGAGCCAGACTGAGTCGCTTGTCATATTTCTGCATAAACTCCTCTCCGTTGGGCAGCCTCAATATACCTCCGTACCCACGCATGGCTTCGGTAATCAGGTACGCAGGATGGGTCTCGCCCGGGTGGAAAAGGGCTGTGGGGTGGAACTGCACAAACTCCATATCTTTGACTTTTCCCTTGGCGCGATAGACCATCGCTATGCCGTCACCGGTGGCGATATTCGGGTTCGTGGTCGTGGCATAGACAGCACCCGTTCCGCCGGTCGCCATCAACGTCACACGACTTAGATAGGTGTCAATCTTTTTCGTCTTCGGATTAAGGATATACGCACCATAGCACTCTATATCGGGCGTGCGGCGGGTGACGCGTACACCTAAGTGGTGTTGGGTGATGATTTCGACCGCATAGTGGTTCTCTAAGACGGTGATATAAGGATTATTACGAACGGCAGCCATCAGTCCTCGTTGGATCTCAGCACCCGTGTCGTCGGCGTGGTGAAGGATGCGGAACTCGGAGTGTCCGCCTTCGCGATGGAGGTCGAAGTGACCATCCTCTTTCTTGTCGAAGTTCACACCCCATTGCACTAACTCTTGAATTTGAGCCGGGGCATTGCGTACCACTTGTTCAACGGCTGCGGGATCGCTGATCCAATCGCCGGCGACCATTGTGTCGTGGATGTGTTTCTCGAAGTCGTCAACTAACAAGTTCGTTACGCTTGCTATTCCGCCTTGGGCTTTGGCTGTGTTAGCTTCGTCCAATGTGGTCTTGCAGCATAATGCAATCTTGTACTTTTTCTCACGCGCAATCTTTAGCGCAAAACTCATTCCGGCTACACCTCCGCCGATAATGAGAAAGTCATATTTACAGGTCATCGTGTGTTTTTTATCAAAAACCACTGCAAAATTACAATAAATTTTTGAATTGTGCAAGTTTATTTGCA
>JAKSNE010000247.1 GCA_024400135.1 Paludibacteraceae bacterium | reverse complement strand
GCAGGAATGCAACGTTTCATCGATGTCCGCCAAATCCGAATTCAAGAAATAAAGGATCCTTTTAACTCTCAACTAGACGGCTTCTCTAAACTCTCAACTCTAAACTCTAAACTATCACCTATAGTGATAATAAACCCTCCCTACGGCGAACGCCTCGCACAAGACAAGGACATCCTGCGCCTCTATGCCGAAATGGGAACGGCCCTCAAGCACCAATTCACAGGAGCGACTGCGTGGATTATCTCCTCCAACGAGGACGCACTGAAGTGTATCGGACTCAAACCGTCCCGCCGTATCCACCTCATGAACGGCGAGTTAGAGTGCTTATTCAATAAATACGAACTTTTTGCAGGGGAAAGAAAAGTATGGAAAAGATCTTAATTGACGAATATAACTACCCGCTGCCCGATGAGCGAATAGCCAAATATCCGCTCGCCCAACGAGACCACTCCAAACTGCTCGTCTATCGCGATGGACAGGTGAGTGAGGACCATTTTTACAATGTGGGAAACTATATCCCGTCCGACGCACTCCTTATATATAATAATACGCGCGTGATACAAGCCCGCTTGGTTTTTCATAAACCCTCCGGCGCTCGTATCGAGGTCTTCTGCCTCGAACCTATCGCTCCGCGCGACTATGCCCTCTCCCTCGGTTCCACCTCCGGCTGTACGTGGAAGTGTATGATCGGCAACCTCAAGAAATGGAAAGAGGGTAAACTTACTCTTTGTCTTCAATCAGCAATCAGCAATCAGCAATCAGCAATAGAACTAACCGCTGAGCGGTTATCGACCACAGGCAACACCCACGAGGTGCGTTTCACTTGGAAACAAGTCTCCCCTATTGGGGGAGATTTAGAAGGGGCTTCCTTCGCCGAAATCCTCGACCAACTGGGCGAACTTCCTATTCCTCCATACCTCAATCGCGCATCCGAAGAAAGCGATAAGACCACTTATCAGACCGTCTATTCTCGTATCAAAGGCTCTGTGGCTGCGCCTACGGCGGGACTGCATTTTACCGATGCCGTTCTCAACGACCTGCGCCAACGTGGTGTTCAAACTACCGAACTCACCCTTCATGTGGGAGCCGGCACCTTCCAACCCGTCAAGACCGCCGATGCTAACGAGCACACGATGCACACCGAGATCATCGCTGTTCCGCGCAAGGCCATCGAAGATATACTGGCTCACCTTGGGCAAATAGTGGCAGTGGGAACAACCTCAATGCGCACATTAGAGAGCTTGTATTTCTTCAAACCCATCCTCGAACCGCTCTTGCAGGCTCAGGACGGCACCGAACATGTTCTTCACATCGACCAGTTTGCTCCTTACCAACCCGGAGCTAACGATTATACCACCCGCGAAGCGTTGGAGACGATCTTGCGTTATCTCGATATGACCCACCAAGACACGCTTCATGCCGAGACGCAGATTATGATTGAACCCGGCTACACCTTCCATCTGGTGGATCAACTCATCACGAATTTCCATCAACCCAAATCGACGTTGCTCCTTCTCGTAAGCGCTTTCGTTAAGGGCGATTGGCATACCATCTACGACTATGCCCTCTCCCACGACTTCCGCTTCCTCAGCTACGGCGATAGTTCAATCATCTCTAAACTCTAAACTACTCTAAACTCTAAACTACTCTAAACTCTACACTCTCCACTCTAAACTAAATGATCGATACTCACTGCCATATTGACGACCCGCAATACCAGCCTTTAGCTCAATATCTCCAAACCCAAAAAGAGGGTGGGGTAGAAGCTATCATCGTTCCCGCCACCACTGCCGCCTCGTC
>JAKSNE010000246.1 GCA_024400135.1 Paludibacteraceae bacterium | reverse complement strand
TATCAATGGACAGACTTCTTAGAAACGGGTTTAAGCCATGTGCTGCCCTATAATTGGGGATCCTATTGCTATTGGGGTGGCGGTCATGCTGTCAGCCATTATGTTTCCGGACAAGACTCGTTGTATGGTGACTTCAATAGCCAACTGACTGTTTACAAGGAGGGTGTATTGGGTATTCAAACCGCACAAGGCGGGCACGATGAATCCGACAACTTTGCCGTTCACTACGGATATACGGATAATTCCGGCTTCTCGAGCGATGTGTTGCCCGATATACATTTCTTTGACGGTAAGGCACGTGTTGTGGACCATATGTACATAACCAATACCTGCTATGCTATTAATGTATATGGGAATGGCAACGGATTGAGTCCCAAAATCAGCGATAACGATTGGGTGAAAGTGCTGGCTATTGGTTATAACGACCAAGAAGAAATAACCGATACCGCAGAGATTTACCTATGCAATGGTCCGGAGAATATTGTTCGCAACTGGACCAAGTTTGACCTGTCTTCTTTGGGGCGTGTGGTTCGTATTGAATTCAATGTTACAGGCAGTAGCGACAACGGCTATGGATTCTCACAACCGGCATATTTTGCTTACGACGACGTCGCTGTCCGTTTCTATGAGGGAGACGAACTGTCCCGCCCGACTCCTCCCACTCCCACATCGGTATCTGATGCCCAATCATCGGAGTCGAAAGTTCAAAAACGACTTTATCAAGGGCAAATCGTCATCATGTGTAATGGACATGTATATAATTCTATAGGAATACTTGTAAGATAAATCAATAGTATGAAATTATTTACAATTACCCCATGCGGGGTCTTAACAGCAAGTTTGTGCTGCGTGTTATGCTTTAGTGCTTGTCGCCACGAGGGCGAGATGAATCCCTCCACCAATGCGGAGAAAGTGTGTGAAGGTCAGAACCTCACTCATAAAGGTATTTATTTACTCAATGAGGGGAACTGGGGTTCCAATAAGTGTATGTTGGACTATTTTGAGTTCGCTACAGGAACGTACTATCGCGATGTGTTCGGCACGATCAATCCTTATGTGACACAGGGCTTGGGCGACGTGGGCAATGACCTCAAAATCTACGGTAGTCGTTTGTATGCCGTGGTCAATGCCTCCAATCTGATTGAGATTATGGACTTAAACGGTAAGCATATCACCTCTTTGACATTGACTAATCCTCGTAACATTGCTTTCAAGGATCAATACGCTTATGTATCGTCCTATACCAATGTCGTTTATCGCTTTGATACGGCAGCGGTTAATATATTGGAGATTTGCGCCGTAGGTCCGCAACCCGAAGGCATAGAGATTGTCGAAAACACCTTGTTCACTGCTAATAGCGGCGGATATAACTATCCTAATTACGATAGTACGCTCAGTGTGGTCGATTTGCTTTCCTTTAAGGAAACCCGACGTCTTCCCGTAGTAGTTAATCCGTTCCTTATGAAAAGCGATGAACATAACCAACTCTGGATTATCTCGCAAGGCGATTATCTGGCGAACCCCTCTTGTTTAGTCTGCCTGAACACGCAGACCTTGGAGGTGACGGACACGATTGATATTCGCGTGAGCGATATGTGGCTTGACGGGGATGAACTCTATTGCATTGCGCAAGGCAGTTATAAGATTGTTAATGTGGTGAGTCATGAGGTGACGAATAGTGCTTTTATCACGGACGGAACGGATAGCGGGATAGAGACGCCTTATGGCATCTTGGTGGAACCCGAAACAAAGAATGTGTATATTACGGATGTTAGGCAGTATGTGGCTCCAGGCAAGCTCTATTGCTATTC
>JAKSNE010000245.1 GCA_024400135.1 Paludibacteraceae bacterium | reverse complement strand
GTGGCACTGATTCCTTCACCACAATTATGGTCGCCCGATACGCCCACCTTATATAACGCGACTGCGCGCGTGTACGAGGGGGAAACGTTAGTAGATAGTCTAACGACGCGTTTTGGTGTTCGCAAACTGGAATATATCCCCTTCCGCGGGTTCTACCTCAATAACAAGCGCACGCAGTTTAAGGGTGTGTGCCTGCACCACGACTTAGGTCCACTCGGTACGGCGGTACACAAGGACGCCCTTCGTCACCAGATAACGATGTTGCAAAACATGGGTTGTAACGCTATCCGTACGACCCATAATATGCCCGCGAGTGAACTGGTCGAACTATGCGACGAGATGGGAATAATGCTCATTGTAGAGGCTTTCGATACGTGGACACGCCCGAAAGGTATCAACGACTACCACAACGATTTTGACGCATGGTGCGAACGCGATATAGAGAATATGGTTTGTCACTTCCGCAATCACCCATCGGTCGTGATGTGGTCGATTGGAAACGAGGTCTGGGATCAAGTGTTACCCGGCGGTATAGAGGTCGCTGAGCGCCTACAGAATGCCGTTCGGTTGTGGGACCGCACACGTCCAATCACTTGTGGCATGGACCAAGTGAAGCAGATTATCTACAACGGCTTTGGTGCTGCCATCGAGGTTCCCGGACTGAACTACCGCACGGCTCGTTACGAGGAAGCGTTTGAGCACCTGCCACAGAAGATAATCTTAGGTTCGGAGACCGCTTCGACCGTGTCTTCACGCGACAGTTACCATTTCCCAGTGGTTATTCGCCCCGATGCGCTGCATCCTGATAACCAGTCGTCGAGTTATGATGTAGAGTATTGTTCGTGGTCCGGACTGCCCGATCAAGACTTCCAGTTAGAGGACGATAACCTCTGGCACTTAGGACAATTCGTGTGGACAGGTTTCGACTACTTTGGCGAGCCGTCGCCTTACGACACGGACGCTTGGCCGTCTCACTCGTCGTATTTCGGTATCATCGACTTGGCGAGTCTGCCGAAGGATAGGTTCTATCTCTATCGCTCGCAATGGCAGGAGAAGGAGCCAACGCTGCACGTCCTACCCCACTGGACTTGGCCCGGACGAGAAGGCGAGACCACGCCCGTGTTTGTCTATACGTCGTATCCCAAAGCGGAAGTATTTATCAATGGTGTGAGCCAAGGTAAACTGCGTTTTGCTACTCCTGAAGAGACGGCTCAACTCGCGCAAGGAGCGCAGATTGAAGGAGTGAGCGCGATGCCGCCTGTGGGTGAGTTCACTATCCCCGATTGGGGCAGTGCTCCGCGTCCCGAACTGCTACCGAGGTATCGACTGATGTGGCAAAACACGACCTATCAGCCCGGTGAACTGCGCGTAGTGGCTTACAACGAGAAGGACGAACCGGTTGCCGAACAAATCGTTCGTACCGCAGGCAAGCCCCACCATTTAGAGGCCATCTGGGCAAACGAGAACGAGGGAGCGGAAGAGTTGCAATATATCACCATCCGCGTAGTAGATAAGGACGGCAATGTGTGCCCTCACGCAGAGCACTTGATTACCGCCAAAGGTGCCGTTGTGGCTGCCGCCAACGGCGACCCAACCTGCCTCTATCCCGTTCAACCTCATCATCCACAATCCACACTCCCCTACCCCTCCTTCCACGGCCAAGCCACTTTTATTGTCAACAATGGAACGACCACCTTTACTGCAAAGGGAATCAAGTCCGTAAAAATAACTATTAACAATCACTAATCAAAAATCACAAATCAACAATGAAGAAGACATTTTTCATCGCCTTTTTAGGCGCATTGGTGTTCAG
>JAKSNE010000244.1 GCA_024400135.1 Paludibacteraceae bacterium | reverse complement strand
CGACCCTTTCCGAAACCCTAGCCGTTTCGGGGGCTGTTGGCGCAGTCCGTGAGTATTTGTTCATCATTTCAGTTGCTAGCCGTGTATCAGTCTATTTAGGTGCGTTTCAACCATTTCAGAGGTGCTATCCGTTTGGCTAAATCCATCTTTGGACATCAAAGGGCTTTTGTTAGAGGGACACTCGGTTGCACATACATACATCGGTTACGCTCCAACTCAATTCTTCGTGGAATCCGTTTTATCAAGACCATTGTTCGCGTTGCTCGTCCATACACGCTGGTTGCATTGTGGGGACTGCTCGGACACGACTCGCGCCCCACACCCCAATTTACATAGCAGTACCATTTTACTTTTTTGGGGTGGTCATCCAATTATCGGTGGTCATCAAGACATACCCTAAACTCATAGAGGTTTTAAGACTCTGGAGAAGTAGGGAAAGCCGATTCCATGGAAGTTGTCCAAGTGCGTTCGGTGGTTGTTGCCGTTGGGGGGCGAACACGCACCCCCTTATACAAGCAACCTCCCAAAAAGGCACACAAACATTGACCTATTCCCACGGGAACGATACAATATAGACACACGGAGGACATCAACAATGCAAGACAAACACAAATACCGAGTATCGGTATACCTAGGTAAGGAGTTATACGAACAAATTAGTATGGTAGCCGAATTTATGGGGGTGGGAGTAGCAACGATGGCAAAGATACTGCTTAACACGGGCTACGAACTCTCAAAGCAACTCGAGAACCAAACAAAGGAGGTGATAACAAATGGCAAGCAACAGTCCAAAGTATCGTGATTACTTCATAACCATCAACAAAGGTGCTGAATGTTACGGAGTCGAGGAGATCCAAAAAAGAGTGTTGGAGTGCAACTTCAAACTCTATGCCTACATACTCCACGATAAAGACAAGCTCATCACGGAGCACCTAAACGAGGAAACGGGCGAAGCATACACGGAGGAAACACCGAAGCAAGAGCATTACCACTTGATATTGGAACTCAAGAACCCAGTATCATTCAACGCGATGCAAGAACGATTTAAGGGGGCGCACATAGACATACCGAAGTACAAAAAAAGTGCGTATCAGTATCTCATTCACAACACCCCTAATAGTCGCAAAGAGAAGTACCAATACCCACTTGAGCAAGTCCATTCTAACGCAATAGCCGAGGTTAAACAAATAATCGAGAGTGAAACCTATGAACTATTCCATGAAAACTTGTTTGTCCGATATATAGCCGAGGGGACAAGAACAAGTTATCAATTCGCAAAGAGGTTCGGACTAAACGCTTATAGGCAGTATTGGAAACCATACTCTGATATGCTCTCATTGGTATCAATCGACCAGGAACTACAAAACGACTTGGAGAATATGACACAAGCAATACAAGAGGAGTTACCTTTCTAATGATGTATAGGGCTTTAATTCTTCAAGATGACTCAAACCCATCTAGGGTCATCGATGAAGTTATTACTAAAAGATGGGATGACATACCACAAGCCATCATAGACAAAGGGCATAGTACTAAAAATTTCGTAGTTTATGAGGGTCAACCAACAAACGAGAACTCGATTAGGTGGGTTGAAGTGGGTGCATACAAGTTACAAGACTAGGTCGCTCGACTCCTTTCAATAGCCTTTCCATTACCTAGAGTGGAGGGGCTTTTTTAGTGAGTGGAACAAATGGAACGGAACACCTATGTAATACTTATAGTTGTTCCTCGGTTTGCGCTCCCATTCGGCTTTCCCTACTCGGCAAGCCTCGACCCTTTCCGAAACCCTAGCCGTTTCGGGGGCTGTTGGCGCAGTCCGTGAGTA
>JAKSNE010000243.1 GCA_024400135.1 Paludibacteraceae bacterium | reverse complement strand
AGGAGTAGAGGAGTAGGGCGATTAACGTAAGGCACCAGAGGACGATGGAGAGAATAAACCACGTCTTTTGCGTGAGTTGGTTACGGATAGCCGTTGCCCACGAGGAGAGAATAAACGTGTTATCTTCCACGTTATCAATAATCTGCGTCTTAGCGAAAGCGAGGTTGTGCTTACAATCCTTATCGCGCGGATTGAGTCGCAAACTGCGCTCGTAAGAAAGGATAGCGTGCGACAGGTTGCCCTGCTTGAAATACGCATTGCCTAAGTTATAATACGCATCCGCAGAGGGGTACTGAGCAACATATTGTTCGTATAACTGCGCAGCCTGCTCGTAGTCGGATTGTTGGTAGAAATCGTTAGCTTGAGCAAAAAGACCGCCTTCCGCAGACATATTGTCTGCTGCTGAAAGACCGTTGCACTGTAAGACCGCTAACGCTGTAAGACTAATGACAAGAAATATACGTTTCATAACTTTTGATTTTCGAGATTGTTGATAAGATCGATGGTTTGGTTATATAGCTGTTCTGCCTCCTGAGCGGGTTGTGCCGAGAGGGAGGTATAACGCGCTATCTGCGTGGTGGTAATCACTTCGTTCACGGTTGAGATAAGCGTCTCACTCACCTGTTTAGACTGCAAGACAGAAGCGATATTCTCCTTATTGAGTTCTGCCGTTTGGATACGCAAACGGTCGCTGAGGTATTGCCACAAAGCGCGTTCCAGTTCCTCGTAGAAATGGCTGAGGTCATTGGCTTTGAGCAGTTTCTCGGCTTGACGCAGACGCTTTTGCGCCACCTTATTGGCTTTCTTATATCTTACATGTGCCTCGTTGGCGTGCTCCTTGGCGTATTTGCGCAAGATGAAGAAGACGATGAGAGCGATTATTAACGGCAATAAATAGCCACAGAAGACCGCACTGCGTGCTGAAAGACCGCTGTCGCTGAAAGACCGCTTCGCTGAAGGACGTGGCTCGGAGGTGTGGATATAACGGATGTCGGAACCGAGGTGGTGGATGTCTTCTTTTAAGACCGCACTGCGTGCTGAATGACCGGCTTCGCCTGAAAGACCGCCTCCGGCTGAAAGACCGCTTGTGGAGCTCGCTGAAGGGCTATTGCCATCGCGAAGGACGTTGACCATATATTCGGGAGTGGAGAGCGTCTTATAAGCTCCCGCTTGCGTGTCGTAATAAGCAAACTGAATAGACGGAATAAGATACTGTCCTGCGGCACGAGGGATAGCGAGATACTCGATAGACTTGGTTCCGCTGGCGCCTTGGGTGGTGTTGCGGAAGTTATTCGATACCTTCGGATCGTACGGTTCAAAACCTTCCGGCCAATCAACGGCAGGAGTCTTGATAAGTTTCATGTTGCCTGCTCCTTGAATGTCGATTTTGATGGTGAGGGCTTCGTTGACTTTAAGAGAAGCCTCACTGCGACCATCCTCTAACGTGCGGGAGTTGGGAGAGATACTGCTGGTTAACTTAAACGTGCCGACAGCGCCGGAGAATCCTTCCGGTTTGCCTTTCGGTAAAGGACGCACATAGATAGTAACTCCCGGTGCAGTGAGCATCTGAGCGACATTGGTATAAGAACCAAAGAAGTCGTCAAAGATGCTGCGTACCTGTGCGCGGTTTTGGACACGAAGGACTGCCTCAAAGTTAGCAGGGTCAATCTTAATGTCTCCGCTGTGTTGGGGATAGAGCACGGTCTTATACAAGACTGCCGATTGGTAGTTACGACCGTTATAGTGTTCCAGTTCGGTCTGTATCTCCTCGTTCTCCAGTTCTTGCTTGAGGAAACCGGTAAACTCGGGAATCTTCGTGTTATTGGTGAA
>JAKSNE010000242.1 GCA_024400135.1 Paludibacteraceae bacterium | reverse complement strand
TTTTTTTTGATATACGCAAATATAAATGCACTTTTGCGAACAAAAATGCATTTTAGATGTGTTTTGTTATTTTTGTTTGCTAAAATGTATGATATCTCTTGCTTCAAGGTTGGATTTGTGATAACCCTGAGTGGCCGCATTATACATGGCATTGGCCATTTCCTTCATAGTACATATTTGACCTAATAAACGCAATAAAGGATAGAGGACTAACACGGCTTTCTGCACTTTGACTTGGTGGTTGGTTTGCCCTTTATACGGACACATGAACATTGGTCGCCAGCCATACGCGTGAACAAAGCCCATTGATTGCGTCTCGCGTTCGGTAGAAGACTTGATTTGCTGCCATGCTAATCGTCCTGTATTACTTGTTCCTGCTCCGGATAAGTAGATAAATGTTATCTTTTCCTTATTGGGTAAGATAGAGGCAAAATGAACAGGGATATCGTGGCTGATGATGCGATAGGTATCTGCAGGTGTGCCTACTGAAGTGATACCCGCAATGAAAAAACACACATCGTAGCCATCCAACTGTGGGTCACCGGCTTGAAGCGCGAGCAAATCGGATACGATATATTCCTTTAACTTTGGATGTGAATGTCCGCAAGGACGACGTCCGACGGATAGTACTTGTTCGATACGTTCATCATCTAAAAGGGCAAGTAGGACTCCTTCGCCTACGTAGCCGGTGGCACCTGTTAAGATTACTTTCATTGTGGATTGTGGATTGTTAGGCGTGGTTTATCATCCATCGGTTGAGGCTATCCCACCAGCGGGAGGGTAAGAGAGCGTGCGAGTAGATGATGAGGTTGGCTCCTAAGCCCGGTTGATAGCGCAATCGCGGACGACGGGCGTTGACGGCTTTACAAATCGCTTTACGCACCTTATCCGGTCCGGAGAGTAGGTTAGAGGTATAGAGTTGGCGCATAAGCGTTGCCTCTTTGGTTGCAAAGGTCTCATAAACCGTTCCTTGGGACGAGTCATACAGATGGTCGGCGGCTATCAGTCCCCAATCGGTTTTGATAGCACTCGGTTCGATGATGACGACATCAATGCCGTATGGTTTGACTTCCATACGTAGGGCATCGGATAGGGCTTCTACCGCGAACTTAGAAACGTTATACCAGCCGCAATTAGCGAGTGTTACTTTGCCGGCGATAGAGGCGATATTGATGATGCGTCCGCTGTATTGAGCTCGCATCGTAGGGAGAACGAGTTGGATAAGTCGCGCCAGACCGAACACATTGACTTCGAGTTGGCGGTGCGCCTCCTCGGATGTGACATTTTCAACGGCACCAAGCGAGCCATAACCGGCATTATTGATAAGTACGTCAATACGTCCTTGTTCAGAGAGTAAGGTGGAAACTGCCATTTGCATAGATGTCTCGTCGGTCACGTCCATAGAGAGAGGGTGAACGCCGAACTCGCGGAGCGGTTCCATTCGTTCCACCCGACGAGCAGCGGCATAGACGATGTGTCCTTGCTCAGCAAGACTCTTGGCGGTTTCGTAGCCGATGCCGCTACTGCCGCCCGTAATCAAAATAACTTGTTGCTTCATAATTTAGTAAGTTCGTTCGCCAAAGATACTGGAACCAATGCGGACCATCGTGGAACCTTCCTCAATGGCGATGAGGTAGTCGGAGGACATTCCGATGGATAAGACCGCTTCGCTGGCAGGCCGTTTCACTGAAAGACCGCTTTGCTGAAAGACCGCTTCGCTGAAAGCTTTTGCTTCGCGGAAGCAGCGGCGGATCTCGGTTTCGTCATCGGTGTTGGTCGCCATAGCCATGAGGCCACAAATTTGGACGTGGTCCAAATTTAGTTTAGAGTT
>JAKSNE010000241.1 GCA_024400135.1 Paludibacteraceae bacterium | reverse complement strand
TAGACCAAGCCTTTGAAGTCATTCATAGCTATACGCCGGCGGAGTATATCCGCACCTTCGGTTTAGAGGCGTTTCGCAAGAAAGAGAAAGGTGTCGTCGAAGACCTCGCCGAACTCGACTTAGAGAAAGTCATCTACGCTACCGGCGGCGGTTATCCTTGTTGGGAAGATAACATGGAGTGCCTGCACGAGTTGGGTACCAGTATCTACCTTCGTTGGCAGGCAGAAGACTTAGCCGAACGGTTGATGCTCACTGACCTTAGCGAGCGACCCGTACTGCAAGGCAAGAACAAAGAGGAACTGCTCGCTTGTATCCGCCCGCAGTTAGAGGCAAGGGAGCCGTTTTATCAACAAGCAGATTATATTATTCAAGCGCCTGCACTCTCTAAAGAGGCAGACCAAATAATGGCAAATGAGATATGTCAATTAATCAAATCCAAGACGAGATAATCGAGGAGTTCTCCTGTTTTGATGACTGGATGGACCGCTATTCGTTGCTCATAGAATATGGCAACGGGCTCGAACCTATGGCTCAAGCCGATAAGAATGAACAAAACTTGATTGACGGCTGCCAATCGAAAGTGTGGATTACGGCAGAACTCAAAGATGGGAAGGTTCTCTATCACGCAGACTCCGACGCTATCCTTGTGAAGGGGATAGTGGCACTGTTACTGCGCGTACTTAGTAATCACACGCCGCAAGAGGTGGCACAAGCCAATCTCTATTTCTTAGAGGCTATCCAACTCAAGGAGCATCTATCTCCCACCCGTAGTAACGGATTAGTGGCAATGCTGAACCAGATGCGGCTGTTCGCATTAGCGTTATCGAAGTAAAGCCACCGCTTGAGCGGCTATACCTTCTTTACGGCCTACAAAACCCAAATGTTCCGTAGTGGTGGCTTTGATGCTGACTTGCTCAATGTCAACGCCCATCACTTGCGCTAAGCATTGTTGCATAGCCGGGATATAAGTGCTTAACTTAGGCGCTTGCGCACAGATAGTGCAGTCGCAGTTCTCTAACTCGTATCCTTTGGCGCGAACCATCTCCATCACCCTCTTAAGCAGAATCTTAGAGTCGATATTGGTATATTCATTTCCCTCCGTATCGGGGAAGTGATAGCCTATGTCGCGTAGGTTAGCGGCTCCAAGAATAGCGTCACACAAGGCGTGAATGAGCACGTCCGCATCGGAGTGACCTAATAAACCTTGTTCGTAGTCCACTCGAATGCCGCCGAGCCACAGTTCGCGACTCGGGGCAAAAGAGTGTACATCATATCCAAAACCGATTCTCATTATCTTCTACGGTTATCCACTAAGTCCTTGATACCGGCGATATCGAAACCTAACGTGAAACGTAAGGTGTTATTCAGCGGGTTGGTAGCTGCGGTAGCAATGGTGTAAGCGACGTCGAAGTTCACGATACTGAGGTGGAAACCGGCACCTACCTCAAATAAGCTGCGGTTACCTTTCGTGGGGTGCTCATAGCTATAACCCACGCGAGCAAAGAACTGACGGTTGTAGGTGTATTCAATACCAGCACCCCACATCACCTCATTGAACTCCTCTTTCGCATTATAGCCTTTAGCTGCCGGAGCATCGCAGAGAGATTGGAAGAATCCTTTGACCGGACTTAAGTTGCTGAACTCCGTTTCGTCCAATGTCCACGTACTCTCGTCGTCAGGGTTGAATTTCTCGCTGAGGTTAGAACGATACTTGGTGGGAACCATCAGTTTGGTAGCCTCCACGCTGAAGGTGAGGAAGTTGTACTTGTCGCAAGGCAGTTCGTAACTGGCACCAATGCGGAAGTTGGTCGGAATAAAGTTACGGTGTACCTTAT
>JAKSNE010000240.1 GCA_024400135.1 Paludibacteraceae bacterium | reverse complement strand
TTGCCGAGTTCCTTAACAACCCTTCTCCCGCTGGCCTTAGGATTCTCTCCTCATCTACCTGTGTCGGTTTGCGGTACGGGCGGCCATGCTTCGCCTTTTCTCGCCACCTGCCACTGAGGACTTCCCTACTTTGTTTCGGTCCCTTACGCCGGGGGCAACCAACGCCCCGGTTCCTCTCGACAGATGTGTCAGCTTTTTATCGCATGGTCGGTGACGGAATCTCAACCGTCTGTGCATCGCCTACGCCGTTGGGCCTGAGCTTAGCTCCCGACTAACCCTGGGAGGACGAACCTTCCCCAGGAAACCTTAGATTTTCGGCCATTATGATTCCCACATAATTCTCGCTACTCATTCCGGCATTCTCACTCGAATACAGTCCACACGTCCTCTCGGTCGTACTTCAACCCGTATTCGACGCTCCCCTACCACTGTCTTTAGACAATCCAAAGCTTCGGTTATACGTTTAGCCCCGTTACATTTTCCGCGCAGAATCACTCGACCAGTGAGCTATTACGCACTCTTTGAATGAATGGCTGCTTCTAAGCCAACATCCTGGTTGTTTTAGCAATTCCACATCGTTTCCCACTTAACGTATATTAGGGACCTTAGCTGTTGGTCTGGGCTGTTTCCCTTTTGACCACGAAACTTATCTCACGCAGTCTGACTGCTATGCATCAATTATCCGGTATTCTTAGTTTGATAGGGTTCAGTAAGCTATACGCCCCCTAGCCCATTCAGTGCTTTACCCCCGGTAATCTAACATAACGCTAGCCCTAAAGCTATTTCGGGGAGAACCAGCTATCTCCGGGTTCGTTTGGAATTTCACCGCTAGCCACAAGTCATCCCCGGTCATTGCAACGAACGTGGGTTCGGACCTCCATGGGGTTTTACCCCCACTTCATCCTGCTCATGGCTAGGTCACCCGGTTTCGGGTCTATAGCATGTAACTCGACGCCCTGTTCAGACTCGCTCTCGCTTCGCCTCCGGCACTGAATGCCTTAAGCTTGCTACATACCATAACTCGCCGGACCGTTCTACAAAAAGTACCAGATCACACATTAACGTGCTCTCTGTGCTTGTAAGTACAAGGTTTCAGGTTCTGTTTCACTCCGTTCTCACGGTCCTTTTCACCTTTCCCTCACGGTACTGCTCCACTATCGGTCATCAGGTAGTATTTAGGCTTGGAAGGTGGTCCTCCCGTGTTCCCACCGGGTTTCACGTGTCCGGCGGTACTCTGGATACTGATAGATTCAACTCGTTTTCGGATACGGGTCTTTCACCCTCTGCGGATGGTCTTTCCAAACCATTCTCCTAACAAGTTTTACTCACGTTTCAGTCCGAACCCCAGTCAAATTGCTTCAACTGGTTTGGCCTCCTCCGCGTTCGCTCGCCACTACTAGCGGAATCTCTGTTGATGTCTTTTCCTGGCCCTACTTAGATGTTTCAGTTCAGGCCGTTCCCCACATACACCTATGGATTCAGTGTATGTTGACACAGGTTTGCTGTGCCGGGTTGCCCCATTCAGAAATCTCCGGATCAATGCTTATGTGCAGCTCCCCGAAGCTTATCGCAGCTTGTCACGTCTTTCATCGGCTCCTGATGCCAAGGCATTCCCCTTGTACTCTTTACAGCTTGACCTTTTGTTTGGTCACCTTAAATTGGTTCTCAAATAAAAGTTCTAGAATTATGCAGGCTCCTTTCGCGGTATAAACTGTAGTTTGTAGTTACCCTTCTACTATTTAGAAGTTTCCACAAATTAAAATGTTTTACCTCTCTGTTGCTTGCTTCACAAATTCTTTGAATCTTGGTATTGTTCAGTTTTCAAGGTACAGCTTCT